>JABEUO010000234.1 GCA_013044415.1 Acidimicrobiaceae bacterium | reverse complement strand
TCGATATTCAGGAACAACTGTGCGTAATCGTGGGCGCCAATTTGCCGGAAATCGAGGTGGGCCATTGCGCAGAGGGTTTGCACATGTACCTTCTCGCCCCCCGGGACGCGGTCGAAACGGCGCGTCATGAAATGCGCCCGTCCGCCCTCCTCCAGTAGTCGGCATTCCGTCATTTCAATACCGGCTTCGATGGCCATAAGGTAGTAGCCGTATTCGATCCGGCCGAAGTGGCCGGACGCACCCAGGTCTAGGTCGGCACCGACGCCATCCAGCTTCAAGAGCCACTGCTCGAAGCCGGGATCGGCGGGAACCTGACCCGATCGCAACTCTCCCGTCGCGGGATTGAGCGCCACGACGGCTTTGGCCCTCGCACCACCCGCGGAGGTTCCGACCGCTATCAGGTGTGAGATCGCATCCGTCAACCCGCCGTTGGATGCAATCCTCCCGGAGAGTGCGCTGCGAGCGGCCACGACCAGTTCGGACAACTCGATCGCAGTCGCCTTCCGGGTCCGTGGACCACGTATTGGATGGAACTCCAGGGCACCTATCCCCCGCGTCCCGAGATAGGCCAACCGGTCCAAAGCGGTGATCTGGCCAGGAGCCACACCCTCGTTCGCCAGGTACGCATTCGTCAGAGCGTTGCCGAAGTCATCCGGTAGCGAGTCGGCCAGCATCGATGGAAGCCGGTGGTATGTGTCGGGGGGCAGCGTCGGGAAGACGAAAAGACTCGTTAACCCCCTGGTCGGCCCCCTGGTCGGCCCCTTGGTCGGCATCGTCGTCGGTGCCAACTCGACGCCGGAGTTCGCCCAAGCACGCTCGTACTCGAACACGTAGAAATCCGACCGCTCGTCAAGTGCCACTGCGCCAACCCGGGATCCCCAGCACCGGACCTCGATGACGTCGACCGGCCGATAAGGCATCAGTGAACCCGGCCCGGCTGCGGGTCGCTGGCACGCGCCCGAACACGCGCTCGTGGCGCCTTCTGCTTAGCCCGGAGCATCTGGATCGGGGATACTGTCACCGGCGGTGCCAGGGCTTCGAGCCAATCGGTGCGCCCCATAGCTCGGACCACGGCCACCAACGTCTTTAGCGACGACCCCTTGCCACGTTCCAGATTGGAGAGTGCACCCACCGAGACGTCCGCCAGCTCCGCCAGGCGAGTCTGATCGAGGTCGCTTGCGATCCGCATAGCTCGGACCTCCTCGCCGACAAGTCCCTCCCACTCCTCGATCGTTCGATGACTATAATGAATCGCCATACTTCTCCGTTTTAGTGATGTTCCAGGCGCTTATACATAGAATAGTTCGTGTTACTCGACTATTCCAATAATTTCGCCAACTACTAGCAACATAGCTGTTATCAATTAAAGTAGCAACAACACACACGATTGTATGGATTATAGGTGCCCTGAGCCGCTATGAATCGAAGATCCTTGTAGGGTCATGAACCCCGCACTCGCTTGTTATAACAAGTCTTCACGCCTTTTCTCGCAACCCGACACGCCCCGAGGAGCTGATTCACGGTCAATCCAGTGTCGAAGGTCGAGCTTTTTCTCCTGGACACATCGACCCTGCATCGACGTAGGTGTGCTGTTGGAGCGCTTCAAGACATTAAGCGTGAACTGCGGTTTCGGTTCTGTGACACCGAGGTCACTTTCGAGGAGACCGCGTCACCAACTGAGCGCTGGCCTAGGGTGTTTGAACTAATTGGAGGAAGATACCCTTGTAGCCAGCATCGAAAGTATCAAATACCATATTTGCCGAGGTCAGTGGCGTCCCGTGTTGTTCGGCGGGATTAGGTTCAAACTATCCGCACCTCAATTTGATCCCTAAGTGTCAATAGAGGCGTCGACTCGCTGACAACTCATCACAGGTTCTTGCATCCTTCAGACAAATGCCCCCGACAACTACACCCGACAAATGCATCTGGAAGGTGACAAAAGGAACCGATGGTCCGACTTTTGCCGCTCGGCGACTGCTCATTAGTCGTCGATTGCTTCGACGCCAAGCTGCTTGAGGCGTTCGACATTCTCCTTCATCACCTGGAGTACTTCTGGGTCGTGCCCCTCCCATTCCGTGAGTTCGCCACTGACCAACAGTGGGTCACGAGAACGGTACGACTTCGTCGGATTTCCGGGGAACTTCTTGTCCGTCAGGTTCGGATCGTCCTCGATGGGACCGGTTGGTTCCACGATGTAGATCCTGCCCGGGCCCTCGCCGATTGCGAGTTCTGCCCCCCAGACAGCGGCATCCAATGTTGCCGTCAGATAGACATGGTTGGCCTGATTGCGGCTGCCAAAGTTAGAGCTATAACCGGGCTTGATTAGGTCTCCTGGTTTCAAATCCGCACGTGTGCCGTGGTAGTAGTGCACTTGGCCTCTTTCATTCATGCTGTTGTTTGCTCTCATAGTATCAAATCGCTTCAGACACGAAAAAAAAAGATCCCTAGCTACCGCCGCTCAAGCTCCCTGCGTGCTGACACCAATTCGGCTTAACGCAGGCTATAGAAGCCAATGAATCGATTACAAGGTAGAGAGGCTCTGCAATGCGCTGGATTTGTTAGTTCGATGTTCAAATGAGCGGCCTAAGGTCACCACGGATTGAATGATTCACCAATGACCCCTCCGCGACCGTCGCGCTCACTCACTGAACCCAAAAGGTACCACGGACGTCAATTAAAGACTGACCGGCCTGCCAGATAACTGAGGAACAATAAAAAGCCCTTCAAACCCGTCTTTGCAGTTAGACCAGCCAACGGAAGGTCATTACATCGGGTGAAGTTTGGGCTCTCGATTCCATTTAGAGGTGGCTAAAGCCCCCTGACTCATCTGGTTCCATAGCCACAACAACTGGATGTCGTCTAAAGTGGTCAACCGACGCGGCCAGGTCATCTATAAGGATGCCGAGAAGGTCGCGATCGACGCCCTGACGAACGAGCACCCTCTGTACGGTGACATTGGAGACTGATCCCGTTAGTGGGTAGGCTGGAACCTGCCAACCTCGCACCCGAAGGCGATCTGCTAGGTCGTAGAGGGAATATCCCGGATCAACACCTTCTGAGATCCGCCAAGTGACCGCAGGAATGCCCGTCATGGGATCACTCTTGCATAGCAATTCAAACGGCCCGATCTTTACTACTTCCGAGGCTAGATAAGCGCCTGCGTCATAACACGCCATGTGTATGGAACGATACCCCTCCCGACCGAGGCGAATGAATTCGTAGTACTGGGCGATGATCTGGCCAGCTGGTCGCGAAAAGTTGATCTGAAAATCCGGCATGTCTCCGCCGAGATAGGTGACGCGAAAGACCAGATCGTCGGGGAGTCCCGAAGCGTCGCGCCATATAACCCATCCGACCCCGAGGGGCGCAAGTCCAAACTTGTGACCTGAGGTGCTGATCGACTTGACCCGTGGGATTCGAAAGTCGAATTGGAGATCTGGGGCACAGAACGGCGCAAGAAATGCCCCGCTAGCCCCGTCAACGTGGATCTCCACATCGAGTCCAGTCTTCTCTTGGAGATGGTCGAGGGCCTGGGAGAGTTCTAAAACGGGCTCATAGGCACCGGTGTAGGTTACTCCAAAGGTGGGGACGACAAAGATTGTGTTTTCGTCGACAAGTTCGAGCATCCGTTCGGCGTCGAGGTGGAACCGACCTTCAGCCATCGGCACCTCGCGCAACTCGATATCCCAGTAGCGAGCAAACTTGTGCCAGACTACCTGCACCGGTCCGCACACCATATTAGGTGCATCTATCGGGGCCCCTTCGGCCTTGCGCCGTGCCCGCCAGCGCCACAGAGCCGCTAGGCCAGCGAGCATGCAAGCTTCGGATGAGCCGAGCGTAGAGGTCCCGGCGGTGGTAGTAGGATCGGGCGCATGCCAGATGCCCGCCAGCATGCGGACGCATCTGCGCTCGATCTCTGCCGATTGCGGATACTCGTCCTTGTCCATCAGGTTGGTATGGATTGCTAGGTCCATAATCTCATGGACCTGTGGCTCCTGCCAGGTCTGGCAGAAGGTGGCTAGGTTCTGCCGAGCATTACCGTCTAGCAGCAACTCATCTCTAATTGACTGCAGCGTTACGTCCGGATTCATCCCGAAATCGGGGAAAGTCGACTTGGGAAGTTCCCTCGATAGGTCGTCAGATGCATACAACGATCCGACGCCCATCGACTCCATTCTTGACACACCTGATAGGTCCTTATCAGCCATCGATCCAACTCCGCCCGTTTGTTCCCTTGGGAGCCTACAACATCCGACCTTTATTGAAGGTGAAAATGACGCCTCCGCCGCTATCGAGCAGAGGAGGCATACTCATTGATAGCAGATTAAATCTCGAGGAATTCAGAGATAGTCTGAACAGAGGATCTAAATTCACCCGACGGCCAAGCAGCTTCGCCTTAGCTATTTGTCAGGCGGCACAGGACGAACCAAAACCGGATCTACCTCGTTGCCCTAACGTGATGCAGCATTGCAAAACCGGACTAGCGAGTGAGAGGCTTGTACTTCATCCGATGGGGTCGATCGGCATCGGTTCCCAGCCTCCGGTGACGATCTAACTCGTAATCCGAGAAGTTTCCTTCAAACCAACGAACCTCGGCTTCACCCTCAAAGGCGAGGATATGGGTTGCGATCCGGTCGAGAAACCAACGATCGTGGCTGATGACCACGGCGCATCCAGGGAAGCCGAGGAGTCCGTCCTCGAGTGCCCGCAAGGTGTCGACATCTAGGTCATTCGTCGGTTCGTCGAGGAGGAGCACATTACCCCCGCTACGGAGCACTTTCGCCAACTGCACCCTGTTTCGCTCCCCTCCAGAGATCTCACCAACTCTCTTCTGCTGACTGCTCCCTTTGAATCCAAAACTTGCAACGTAGGCACGGGCGTGGATCTCCCTGCTGCCGACGACGATCCGCTCAATGCCTCCGGTGATCTCGTCGTAGACGGTGGCCTCCGGATCAAGGGTGTCACGAGACTGGTCGAGGTAGGAAAAGCTCACCGTGGTCCCGACGTCGATTGTGCCACCATCGGGCTTTTCCAATCCGACCATCATCTTGAAAAGGGTGGTCTTCCCAGCGCCGTTAGGTCCGATGACACCGACGATGCCACCGGGAGGGAGTAGGAAGGTTAGGTTCTCGATCAGCTGGCGGTCACCGAAGCCCTTAGTGAGTCCGTCAGCGTTGACCACGACTCCACCGAGTCGTGGTCCCGGTGGGATTGCGATCTCCAATGCTTCGCCCCTTCGGTCCGCCGCTTCGGACTCCGCTACCAGTTCATTGAATGCGTTGACACGAGCCTTCCCTTTGCTTTGACGTGCTCGGGGAGACATCCGAATCCATTCGAGCTCACGAGCAAGGGCGGCTTGGCGGGCTTTGTCCGCCTTCTCCTCTGCGGCGAGGCGAGCCTGCTTCTGCTCTAACCAAGAGGAGTAGTTACCCTCCCAAGGGATGCCCGATCCACGGTCGAGCTCGAGGATCCATGACGCTACGTTGTCTAAAAAGTATCGGTCGTGGGTAATCGCGACCACCGTACCGGGATAGTCCTGCAGCGTTCGTTCCAGCCATGCCACCGACTCGGCGTCGAGATGGTTCGTCGGCTCGTCTAGCAGGAGTAGGTCTGGTTTTGCAAGAAGCAGCCGACAGAGGGCGACCCGACGCCGCTCGCCCCCAGAGAGGGTGGTGACATCGGCATCGGAAGGTGGTAGCCGGAGGGCATCCATCGCTATTTCGAGGGTCCGCTCAAGGTCCCAGCAGTTCAGAGCGTCGATCTTCGTCTGGAGGTCCGACTGCTCGGCGATCAGGGCATCGAAGTCAGCCTCGGGATCGGAAAATGCGTCGCACACCTCGTTGAACCTCGTCAGCAGATCTCTCTGCTCTCCCAAACCATCGGCAACATTACCCGCGACGTCCTTGGTGGGGTCTAATTGGGGCTCCTGGGGCAGGTAACCGACCGTGAAGCCGGGCGTAAGGCGAGCCTCACCCCTAAAGCCGTCGTCAAGACCTGCCATGATACGAAGGAGGGATGACTTCCCGGATCCGTTCGCCCCGATCACTCCGATCTTGGCCCCAGGATAAAAGGAGAGGTTAATACCCTTTAGGACCTCTCGGTCGGGTGGGTAGAAGCGGTGGAGGTCACGAATTGTAAAGATAAATTGAGCTACCATGGTCTCTTGTTTCGTCGGGAGGAAGCGCTAATTACGCGCCTTGTCGGAAAGACTCTACCCGTCTCTAGGGCATTGTCTGGCAGAAAGACACTCGCCCGCCGACCGAGATTTAGAAGCCTCGTGGCATCGGTTCGACGGCAAACGCGGTCTTTCGAGGAGTGAGACTGCACCCCAGAACACGATTGTCCTTCGTGTACGAATTAATCAGAGCTTCTCTGCTCTGGGTGACTCGTTGGCCTTCTGGTATTGCGAGTGCACTCGGTAGGGGCTTTGGTAGCCGCACAAGCGTGAAGCCTCTCGGCCTTGCAAAAGTCGCCCATGCCGATTACCTCTTGATATCTCGTACTGTCGGAATCAGATTTTCCCGTTTGGAGATTCCGTCGTTCGGTACGGAATTCAAGTATGTCCAAGGTCTAATACCAAGTAAGGCGTAGAGC
>JABEUO010000233.1 GCA_013044415.1 Acidimicrobiaceae bacterium | reverse complement strand
TTCACTCAACTGCCTCGCATCGTATTGTGAGGCACGAAGTTGCAGTTCTTTTTCGAGTCGATCCCCACAAGTGCTTCCCGCTGCACAACCATTACTGCAGGAACTTTCATCCTTGCAGGTTTTATCGCCTGCTACTAAAAGGGAACTTTTAAACTTAGTGACCTGTCGGATGAGGATTAGCACCATTAGGGCTAATCCACACCCAAGCACTAACGACCAACTCCGACGATCAATTAGGCCTGCCACAAGGAGGGCTAACCCGATAACATAAATACTCACCAAGGCATAAATGATAAGTTTAAACCGCCACAGTACCCCATAATTGCCCAGCCAACTTGACATCTTCGAGCTATGGATTCCCTGACCCAATTCTAAATCGTTGCCAGCCACCCTAAAATCCTAGCTGAATAGCGCGATGTCCCCGATTACCTACTACTAGCAATCACAAGTTTGAACTATCAAAACTTCACCAAGTTGAAATTCGGTCCTCCCCCACCCTAGCTTCTCAACAAGCCGACCTCACCTTGTCGATCAACCATTGCAATAGTCGTTGATAACCCTGGCCGTGAGTCGTTTCGCGATGAATTTGCAAGTGAAAGAGTACCGCCTCCTCCGCCTCGGTCCCTTGCTTGGCAAGAAACTCCCCTACAGGACACTCGGTCGAAGTAGATTCACCCTCTGAGTCATCGTTGTGAGACGCACTTAGAAAATACGTGAGAGCCCCAAGATATGTCTGAATTCGACCATTTTGCACCGGAAAGTCGAACTTTCTCGCCCAGTTAGGTACGGTTTCTGGGGGCATAGGAAATGCCAATTGATATCCCTGCGCCAAGGGTGCGCCGAGAAAGACCGCTGCCTCCAGCATTCCTAGATCCTCGAGTCCTTCTATTACGAGGTCCCGTCCAAATTCCCTTCCTAACTGCGTTAGCCTTCCCAGCAATGTTAGAGTCTGAAGCGGAGAGTAATAAAGTTGGGCGGTAGTTTCTCTGTCAATCTTGACGACATCGAAAGGAAGATTTGAAATCTCTAATATGCCGCTATATCCAGAACCCAAGTCGTCCATTGCAATCCTTACACCCAGCTCTAAGAGATCCTCTACAACACCCAAAAGGCCTCTATCCTCCATCCGACGGGTATCAAGAAGCTCGAGTGTTAACCGACTTGGAGAGGTATTTCTATAGGCAAGTGCGTCTCGAACCCAAGCTTTGAATTCGGGGTCGAGTAGAGCCGCAGCGGGAACCTTCACGGATACGCCCGAGACTAACCCCTCCTCCTCCCAACGGTTCATCCAGGTCAGAGCCTGGTCCAGTCCCTCCCTAAATAGCCTCACTAAACCAGCTTCCCCTATTAGCGGAAGAAAAACACTGGGCGGTACAAGTAGGTCATTTTTGGACCTGAGTCGAGCTAGTGCCTCAAAATTCACCACTTTTGCATTTCTCAAGTCGACAATCGGCTGCATGAACATTTGCAATCCGCCATTGAAGAGTTCGCTATTGTACTTTTGAACGAGACCTGGTGTCACGATTGGTGCTCGATTAAAACTCTCAAGGTGGTCTTTAATCTCATGCCAACGTCTCTGCAAGCCCTGTATAAATTGGCGCATTAAATTTGACTGAAACTGGTTGGGAAATTCGCCTAGTAGCTCAATAAGCGACTCAACTTGACGTTGACCAGAAAAGGTCGGAATCACCACCGCGCTACGAACACCCAATTCAGTGAATCGGTCGATTTGGTCCCTAACGCCTTCGACACCCTCCAAACTTGACAAGCTCGAGGTCCTACCACTCCCCCAGGCTTTTGCTAGGATTTCGGAATGCCATGACGTAGTTTTCTCTGCGCTGTCAGTCTCCAAGCGGGCCAAGGCGGAGACAATTTTATCAGCAATTTTCCCTTTGACCCGAAAGGCTTGAAACTGACCGTCAGGATCAAGGGACCAAATTGTCGCAGCCAAAATTCCCGGGAGGCCAGAGAGAACTTCCAACTCCTCGGATTCAGCCTCGTCCCATGAAGTCCCGACATCGGGCATGGATCGCTGCAGGAGTGATCCATATGCGCCGCTGGTGACTTGTATAGCATGTAGTTGGGCCTGGACATCCTCATTTAGCCTGCTTTCACAAGCGAGAACTAGCCGGAACTTGCTACGTGGGTCTATCTCGAGATGAGCCAACTGCAGATTCAAGAGGCTTCGATAGAGTGAAAAAGCCCTCATCATGAGGGATGCATCCACCCCAACCAAAGCGTGAACATAACCCAAACGATATGCTCGATTTAGGAGCTGTGATTGCGTGGTGGCATCTGAGAGGACGAACTTAAAATGCTCGGCCTGAGAATTCTTTAAATTCTCCATTTCAGAGACACTCAAGCTGGACAGGATCGATTGGGCGCTGTCTTCAAGGGCGAGTCCCGAATAGAATTTGTCGACAAATTCAGTACTTGCATGGCTGGATGAAGCTTGAATACTCTCCAAAAGTGCGGTTGATTCTTCCCCGAACGGGTCAAAGCTTTGATCAAAATCTGGCGGTGCAAATGCATTTGATCCCATCTGCCACCACGTTGATCTGTTTCCCTTGGTAGCTTTCGCCCGATATAATGCGACGTCCGCCTGACGAAGGAGCGTCTCGCTATCCGTAGCGTCCAGGGGATAGACGGCTAATCCTAGGCTCATTTCTATCTCAACGTGACAGCCCGGCGCCACCTCAAAGGGTGCGTCAACCGCCTGGTGCAGTCGTTGCAACACGGATTCCATCTGGTAACGGGCATCATCCTGTCCAGTACTTTCAAAAACGATTAGAAATTCGTCGCCCCCGAGGCGTGCCAGCAGGTCACCGGTTCTAAGCCGAAGTCTCAACCTTCCCGCTAGATTTTGCAGTACCACATCACCAGCTTGGTGACCCCAAGTATCGTTTACCATCTTGAAGTCGTCAAGATCGAGCATTCCGACGGCAACAACGAAGTTATTTCTCTTGGCAGATTCGAGAACCCCTGGCAGATAATCATCCAGTTTATGCCGGTTCGGTAGGCCGGTCAGAGCATCATGAAATGCCTGGTACTCAACCTGCTCATGGAGCTTCTTCGCCTGGTCCATAGCGTCAAGTCGATCGAGTCCGATCGAAATGCTCTTGGCTACTTGACCAAGGATGTCCTTTATGGTTTGGCTGACCGCGGCCCCTGGGTGAAAGCATGTAGTCAATACCGCCCAGTTCTGGCCATTCCGAAGGACAGGAAGTGCTACTGACGAGGAACGTCCTTGATACCCTTCAGCATCGACGTACTCTTGGATTTCAATTTCAACCGCCAGTTCGGATGGGGCACCGAGAATTTGATTCGAACCACCTCCCCCATCTTTTCCATTAGAACCTCGATCACTCGTCGCATAGTTCGCCGGCGAGACATCCATGTACTCTACGTCGCCGACGGCGGCAATGAGATTGAATCTCGCAGCCGCCTCTGGACGACCAATCCAGGAGAGGGGAACTCCTAGAACCTCTACAATCTTCGCGCAAACCTGGTTCATAAATTCCGTTTGATCATTCGCCAGTACAACCGCGGAATTTACCTCAGCCAAAAGAAAATTGACCTTTACGAGTTCTTGACTCCTGCTGACTTCGGCCTTTAGCCGAGCATTGAGGTCTAACACCTCAAAGGTTCGCAGGCCTAGATTATCATTCATCTCTGTAATCGAACTGACCAGCACCGCGCTGACGGACCCATTAGTCTCAGTCAATTCGTCGACGCCGACACCGCTCTGGCATGCCATAATCTCTTTTGCCAGCCGACTATCGACCTCAATGATGTGATGCAGCAGCCACTTTGCCAAAAATGTAGTTACATGTAGCGCAACATCATCTGGACTATCGTCGGCAAGGCCTCGAGCGCGGTCAATGAAATTAATGAAACTCTGATGAGCTTTCAGATGCATCTTCTTGTGAGAGGGAGTAATCGGCCACTTCCTCATCATCTCTTCTTCTGTCCCAAAGTGGTATCGCGTATATTTTGAAAGCTCGATCAAATTTGTCTGCAGGATGACTGGCGAAACCGATTCAGATTGTGACGTAACGAGGTTGTTAAAGATCTGGACAAGCCGCTGGTGTTGCCGATCGACGATTCCGATTCCAACTTCCAGGTCACTTCCCCAGTTAATTATTGGCTTAGCTTCGAACTCGGGCACAGTTGAAATACGAAAAATTGATCCACTTGAATCGTTTGATCGGTCTGTCCACCGTCTTCCCTCCTCATTCATGGCCTGAAATCCAACCCTTCTCCACTCCTCTTTAAAAAGTCAATGTCGCACCTAAACGGGGTTAAATGGACAAATTCAGTGCAATAAACATCATAAATAAGCCACATAAACTCCGAAATACTCAATGCGATTATCGACTCGAATTGCGGGGAACCTAAGGGCTGCAACAGTTGTCGCAGTGATCCGCTAAAAC
>JABEUO010000232.1 GCA_013044415.1 Acidimicrobiaceae bacterium | reverse complement strand
GGAAGCCAAATCACCACGGTTGAGGGACTTGGCGCAAATGGAGAACTCGACCCCGTCCAACAGGGCTTTATTGAAATGCACGGCTTGCAGTGTGGTTTTTGCACTTCGGGGATGATGCTGAGCGCAAGGTGGCTTTTGGACCACAATCCGAACCCAAGCGAAAAGGAAATTCGGGAAGCAATTTCGGGGCAGATCTGCCGCTGCACGGGTTATGAAAACATTGTTCGGTCAATCAAATGGGCGGCAGCACGTTCGCAAAACAGCGGGATTCAACAGGAGGTCGAAGCGTGACCGATGTAAAAGACAGGCCAGATGGAGTCGGCTTTGGCCGAGTAACCCGCAAAGAAGATGCAAGGTTTGTTCGCGGCAAAGGCAACTATGTCGATGACATTGTTCTGCCCGGGATGCTCTACGGTGCTGTGCTGCGCAGTCCATACGCCCATGCCAAAATAATCTCCATCAATACCTCCGAGGCCGAGAAACATCCCAAGGTAAAGGCGGTAATAACCGGGGCCCTTTTAGAAACGCTGAACTTAGCTTGGATCCCTTCACTCTCTCATGATGTAATTGCGGTTCTCGCCACCGATAAGGTCAGATACCAGGGCCAGGAAGTAGCGTTCGTCGTAGCCGAGGACCGCTACTCAGCCAGGGATGCCCTGGAACTTATCGAAGTGGACTATGAGGTACTCCCGGCGGTAGTCGACGCAAAACGAGCCCTCGAACCCGACGCCGCAATAATCAGGGATGATATTGAGAACAAAAAGGATAACTATATCTTCGACTGGGGATCCGGAGACGAGCAGGCTACCGAAGCAGTCTTCAAGAAGGCCGATGTGATCGTCGAACAGGACATGCTCTACCCAAGGGTCCATCCAGCGCCGATGGAAACCTGTGGCTCCGTTGCCGACATGGACCCGATATCGGGCAAACTCACCATCTACTGCACCACTCAGGCTCCTCACGCACACCGGACCCTCTACGCCCTCGTCGCAGGGCTGCCCGAGCACAAGCTGCGTGTCTATAGCCCCGATATCGGTGGAGGCTTCGGGAACAAGGTGGGAATCTACCCCGGCTACGTACTCTCCGTGGTCGGCTCTATCGTCACCAAAAGGCCGGTCAAGTGGGTCGAAGATAGAAGCGAGAATTTAATGAGCACTTCCTTTGCTCGCGACTATCACATGAAGGGAAAAATAGCGGCAACCAAGGAAGGAAAGATCCTCGGTCTCCGAGTCGACGTGCTAGCCGACCATGGCGCCTTCAACAACACCGCCCAGCCAACTAAGTTTCCTGCTGGATTCTTCCATGTCTTCTCGGGGTCGTATGACATGGAGGCGGCCTACTGCGCAGTGAAGGGCGTCTATACCAACAAGGCACCGGGCGGGGTCGCCTATGCATGCTCGTTCCGAGTTACCGAGGCGGTCTATGCGGTCGAGCGGATGGTCGATAGGCTAGCACTGGAACTCGACATGGATCCGGCGGAGTTGCGAATGAAAAACCTCCTCCGGCCGGAACAGTTTCCCTACACCTCCCCCACCGGATGGGAGTATGACTCCGGGGAGTACCCGCGCGCCCTCCGACTTGCTATGGACATAGCGGGGTATGAAGACTTGAGGAAGGAGCAGGCGGAAAAGCGCGCCAACGGCGAGTTGATGGGTATCGGTCTCTCCTTCTTCACCGAAACCGTTGGGGCCGGGCCAAAGAAGCATATGGATATCCTTGGCCTCGGAATGGCAGACGGATGCGAGGTGCGGGTCCATCCCACGGGCAAGGCCGTTGTGCGACTAAGTGTCCAAACCCAAGGGCAAGGGCACGAAACCACCTTCGCACAGATCGTTTCTGAAGTGACAGGGATTCCCACCGCCGACGTTGAGGTAGTCCACGGGGACACGGATAATACGCCATTTGGACTGGGAACTTATGGGTCTCGCTCCACCCCGGTATCGGGGGCGGCGGCGGCGGTAGCTTCCAAGAGAATCGTTGAAAAAGCGCGCCTGATAGCCTCGGCAATGCTGGAGTGCGCCCCAGAAGACCGGGAGAGGAACCTAGGTAGGTGGCAGGTAAAGGGGGATCCTTCAGCCGGAAAGACCATAGCGGAGATCGCCCTTGCGGCCCATGCGAGCCTGGAGCTACCCGACGGAATCGAAGGACATCTCGACGCTAGCTGTGTCTACGACCCGCCCAACCTCACCTTTCCCTTCGGCGCGTACATTTGTGTCGTCGACGTCGATCGGGGAACTGGCAAGGTAAAAGTGCGCAGGTTCATTGCCGTCGACGATTGTGGGCCGAGGATCAATCCGATGATCGTAGAGGGTCAGGTGCATGGGGGCCTCGCCGATGGAGTCGGAATGGCGCTGATGGAATCGATCGCCTTCGATGAAGACGGAAACTGCCTTGGCGGATCCTTTATGGACTACCTACTACCCACTTCGTTGGAGTGCCCTTCTTGGGAGACTGGGGAAACAGTGACGCCGTCACCGCACCACCCCCTAGGCCTCAAGGGCGTCGGCGAATCGGCTACTGTAGGGTCGCCGCCGGCCGTAGTGAACGCTGTCCTCGACGCGCTAAAACCGTTCGGGGTCAAACACGCCGATATGCCGCTAACCCCGGCCCAGGTATGGCGGGCAATGCAGGGTAGGCCAATGCGCACGGACCTGGCGATAAAGTGAGCAAACTCGACCTACTGAATCGGGCCTCGGACCTACAAAGTAGAAGGCTCCCCTTTGTATGGGCTACCGTGGTGCGGGCCGAGAAGCCCACCAGCGCAAAGCCCGGTGACTGTGCGGTTATCCTTGCCGACGGAACAATCGAAGGTTTCGTTGGTGGATCATGTGCGGAATCGAGCGTAAGGAATGAGTCCCTAAAGGCGTTGCGGGCAGAGAAGGCCACCACTCTGCTGATCACGCCGGGGGATGGACCAGATAGTTACGAAGCTCGACCCGGCGAAGTCAGCGTGTCTAACCCCTGCCTTTCAGGTGGAACCATCGAGATATTTCTCGAGCCATCCGTGCCTCAACCGCTGATGTTGCTGCTCGGAAAGGCTCCTATTGCTCTCGCTTTAGCTGAGATCGCTCCCTTGGTAGGGTTCGAGGTTAGAGAACTTTCCTCTGGCTCAGAAATACCGAGCGATACCGATGCTGTAATCATTGCGAGTCACGGATCCGACGAGGAGCAG
>JABEUO010000231.1 GCA_013044415.1 Acidimicrobiaceae bacterium | reverse complement strand
GTTTTCACCGATCGAGTCTTTGTCCGCTACGTCGTTTTGAGTTTCTTTTTGATCTTATTTGGCTACGCTCAACTTGAAGCTGGTTGGACGGCGTTTGTAACTCGTTACTCCGGCAGCACAGCTCGGATTATTGGCTTTGCGTTCGCACTAAACACGGCGGTAATTGTCCTTGCTCAGATGGCCGTAACCAGGTGGAGCGTCGGAAAGAAGAGCTCGACTTTACTCTTTTTGGTAGGTATGTGCTGGGCTTTCAGCTGGCTTTTGAGTGGATTGACCACATTTGACCTGATTCCAAAGTTTGCTGGAGAAATTCTAGTCATCACGTCATTGGGACTATTTGCCTTGGGTGAAGTCATCTACTCCCCTATCAGAGGAACTATTCCTAACGCGTTAGCGCCGGACGAAATTCGTGGTAGGTATAACTCCCTAGCCGGAGGAACTTGGGGAGCTGCGCAGATGTTTGGTGCCCCAGTGAGCGGCCTATTGCTCTCTGCAGGTCAATCCTTTGTCTGGTTCATCCCTGTGGCTATTGGTGCAGCATTAAGCGGTATCGGTTTCCTCTCCCTTAGAAAGCGACTGCCAGAAAATGCCCTTAGGTTGGGTAGTCCGAATGGTTGATCGGCCGGCGATAGTCGTCTCTACCTGCTAGGTCTTCACTTAAATCTAAATACCAAAGTAAACAGGCGATAATATTTGCGAGGACTAAGAGAGATTGCTGGAAGGATGTCCAGTATATTGCTGGAAGGATGTCCAGTATAACTAGATGGCCTACTAGGCACTATGGTGACAAGGGACTATGGTGACAAGGGACTATGGTGACAAGGGACTATGGTGACAAGGGACTTCCATCGACCGTTATACCTACCACTAGTCGATTGGCGGGAAGACCCCAGCCCTAAAGACCATCGAAGGTAGGGCCCGACCGAGTTTGCTTTCGAGCCATCTGGAGGTGGTCATCAGCTCGGTCAGGTCAGCATTGACTTTGAATCCGCTTCTTTGGAGCATCCAAACGAGGTCCTCAGTGGGTATGTTTCCAGTGGCTTTTGGTGCAAATGGACAACCACCTATGCCTCCTAGGCTTGAATCTAAGGCCTCCACCCCTTCCGTCGCCGCTACGTAGGCGTTGGCTAACCCCACGTTTCGGGTGTTGTGGAAATGACATCTCAGTTTCGTTTCCCCTACGATCTTCTTTGCCGCCCTGACCATCGACTCGACCTGCTTTGGAACTCCCGATCCAATAGTGTCAGCAAGCCCCACTTCGTCAGGATGAGACTCCATTATGCGATCCAGAATCCACATGACTCGATCCTGGGAGACCTCACCTTCATAGGGGCAGCCGAAAGCAGCTGACACTCCAACCGATACCCGAATGTTGGATTCCTTAGCCATCTTTGCAACCGTCTTCCAGGTCTCCAGCAGTCCCTCGGTTGTGGAGGACTGGTTCTTAGCCGCAAAGGTGTCGGTGGCTACCATGACAAAGTTAACTTCTGGGATTCCAGCGTCAATGGCACGTTGCATTCCACGCTCATTTAGAACAAGGCCGATAGAGCGAGAAATTATCGATTCACTAAGGCCCGCAATGACGGCATCTCCGTCAGACATCTGCGGAACACGCTTCGGGTTGACGAATGAGGCAACTTCGATCCTGTCCACCAATCCTTTTGCGCAACCTTCGATGAGTCGGATCTTCTCCTCGGTTGAAAATGATACCGATTCGTTTTGGAGTCCATCTCGAGGCGATACTTCAATAATTTCGATGACGTCCATGTGTACCTCAACTCTTTTTGTTCCAGATGTGTCCAAAGCGCCTAAATGCCAAGTCCAGCTTATCCAGGCGCCGGTGCAAATCGATGGCACTTTGTCAAGGTGCGGAAATGAACCGTGTCGTCATTGTTAGGACAAATTCAAGTTAAGTGTACGGACTTATTGGCTGGTGCCACAGTGGGCAGCGTAGTGCTCTCCGTTAGCTGGGCCTCTTCACCGTAGGGATCCAACGGGTCTCGATGCAGGACATTGCCATAAGCAACAATTCATCCATACCTCATATTCGGCTTCATTTTTACCTGAAGAATAGCCGAGGCTCCGTCAGCGTTTCCGGCCAAAGAGCGGACCACTGCCGACTACAGGAGGTTTTAATTTGCTCAGATCGAGTCGTATAGCTCCCACGCTTTTTGCGTTAACTTTCACGGCAATTGCTGGGTTTTCTCTCCCGACCACGACCTCTGTGAATGCGGTGGAGGCCTCATATCAAGTTAGCCTCGGTGCGAACGTAATTGCAGACCCTAATTACCTCTTGTCGTGTTCTCCTCACGGCTACGATAACTCGGTCGGTTGCACAGACGCCGTTTTGGCGGCAATTAACAATGCACGAGCACTTGAAGGTATCTCGGCTATGATCCTGCCGACGGGATACTTCGGCTTATCACCTACAGAGCAGCTTTTCGTAGTAATCAACTTAGAGAGAGTGGCGAGGGGCTTAGCCCCAGCGACCGCAACGACCGATCAGCTCAATTCGGCCGCTCAGCAAGGGGCTGTGACCAACAGTGACCCACAAATCTCCAACGCTGCCATTTCTTGGGGAGCGAATTGGGCGTGGGGAGAGCCAAATGTGTTAGCTGCAGATTACGTATGGATGTATGACGATGGCTTTGGATCACCAAACATAACATGCAATGCGCCCAGTTCGTCAGGCTGTTGGGGGCACCGCAAGAACATCTTGGTTAATTTCGGATCTGGGGCAACCTACGCCGGTTTTGGGTATAACCTCGATTCGGGCCAGATGAACTCGATTTCGATGATTCTTGCAAACTCACTCGCTTCATCTAACGACCACAGATCGCTCTCTTTGAACCAGCTTCCTCCAGAAAGCCAATCGGTCGTTACCAGGTCCTCACCTCCTAGTACTACTGCCCCCTCGGTCACATCCAATGTGGTGACCGTAAGCGAGCTTCCTGTTCGCGGGACTAATCATGGGGTGACGCCGACTGCCAAACCGACATTAATCATTCAAAAAGCCCAGGCGGCAACGCCGACTGAATCCTATCCGCAAGGATCTCCTGGATGGATGGTCGAGCGGTACAGCGGAGTGATTGCCCTTCAACTTGCATAATATCTTTGAAGTGATAAATGGACCGATGGTCGGGATGCCGAAATGCCGAGATGTCCTTATATTTTGAGGTCCGCGGGCAACTAATACGGTCGACTTTAGTTTTAACTACCGTTTCTTTGCGAGAGGGCATCGCCCTTCGGGGCGGTAGTGAATTGCGAATTACCGCAATAGGGCATGGGGCAAAATGTCCCTGGCTTTAGTCGTCGGGACGTAGGGGCCCATCAGGGATGAGCCCTTAGACCAGCGCTAAAACCTTGCGCTGATTAGCCACGTACTGTTTGATGATTTCTATCGGGGCACCGCCGACTGTCTCGACGAAGTATGAGTTGACCCACAGCGCTATCTAGTTTGTGAAAAAGAAGCCTGAACTCATCACGCCCCCTGAAGGACGACTATTTCATTAATTCGGGCAGAGGTGTTTATCGTCGATTAAGCTGATCAAATCGTATGGGCGGAGGCGTAGATAGGAACCTTATCCCCCGCATAGTCGATGTAACAGCGATCTCCAGGTATGTGCTCTATGTGCATCGTGAGGCTGGCCTCCTTGCGATGCTT
>JABEUO010000046.1 GCA_013044415.1 Acidimicrobiaceae bacterium | reverse complement strand
GCCTGAGCCAGGAATCCCCCGGATTTATCCGTGGGGAGGTTTCAACGTCGGCAGAAGGGATGATCCCAGTAGCGGTAATCCCGTCGTTCGCCGCTGACCCATAGAAAGTCGCATCGCCGAAGGTGAAGATCCCTCCGTCTGCCGCAACTAGCCAGTATCCCTTACCATCAGGGGTCGAGGAAATACCGACGATTGGTTGGTTTAGCTTTATAGCTCCAGTAGACCCATAGAAAGTCGCATCGCCGAAGGTGAAGATCCCTCCGTCTGCCGCAACTAGCCAGTACCCCTTACCGTCAGGGGTCGAGGCCATACCGACGATTGGTTGGTTTAGCTTTATAGCTCCAGTAGAGTTAGAAGTATTCAAGGTAGGCGATTCCAACGCAGAGTGCGAGCTAAGGTGCCGTACTTTATTGATCGATCCGGTGGCAAAAAAGACGGGCCTTTAGCTGACCTAGTCTGAGACGAAGCTACCCCAGAATCGCTTGGTTCGAGGAGATGAAATTCATTGGTTGGTAGCTGGCGGTAGTTCGTCTAGTTCAGCATCTTTTGCATGACCATGACATCGAGCCATTTCGAGAACTTGCGACCAACTTCCTTTTCTACTCCGATGGCTTGAAATCCGACAGACTTGTGAAGTTCTATCGAGGCGATGTTTCCTACTACTATCCGTGCCATGCAGGTATGGAAACCACTTACCGCTGCGACATCGAGCAGTCTGCTAAGGAGTAGCTTGCCCGTCCCCATCCTCCGGTGGCCGTGATGAAGGTAGATCGAATCTTCTACGGTGGTGTTGTACCCCGCCCTAAGTTTGTAGGAAGATAGGGAGGCATAACCGATGATTACGTCGTCCTCGACGGCGACTAGTGCCTGATGTACGCCTGAGTGACGTGCTATCCACCTCTCTTGTTGATGGGTCGTTCTTGGGTCAATCTCCAATGTGACGGTAGAGTTGAGGACCTCGTAATTGTAGATCGACGCTATCTGTGCTGCGTCTTCCACTCTGGCTGGGCGGATTTCCATTTCACAACTGTATTTGCCGACAGCGAGGAGATCCTCATCTTTCACTCGCCCAGTGCGTCGCATAGACGGATTAGCGTCGACTGATCATTCTGGAGTTGCCGCTATAGCCGGTCGTGTTAGGGATCGGACTTCAACTCTTCCACCACGGCCGAAGTTGGTTGCGCTGGTCGGAGGGGAGATGGCTCCATTGGGATCGCGTAGCAAGGCTAGCTTTAAGTCATCTGGGTCGAGCCGCATGGAAAAGAAAGGTGCCACCGATAAATGCCAGCATAATTTTGGAGCGGATCTGTCAAATTGACGGTAGTATTTATCGGGCCGCCCCCTTAGCTCAGTCGGCAGAGCACAGCCATGGTAAGGCTGGTGTCGTCGGTTCGATTCCGACAGGGGGCTCTCTGGCGGCGTAGCTCAGTAGGTAAGAGCACACGGCTCATAATCGTGGGGTCGTCGGTTCGAGTCCGACCGCCGCTACCAGTAATTGTCCGAATATCACCGCCAGTGGGTGGTGGTAAACAGGGGCGTCCGCGAGCTTCGACCTTCGGGGCGGGGAGGGGTAGCCACCTACCGGCCTCAAATCCTCGGCTCCCAATCGAGTGTGTCACATCGGCGACGCCACTGCTCCGGTAAAAAGAAGTGTTAGCTGCCCTGAATATATCACTATGCGTTGTTCAAAGTTTGGACACGCGGGCAAAGACAACGGGCAAAGTGAATCGCAAGAACCCGGTCAGAGTGGTGTGTGGTCGAGCCTCATCCGTGAGAGAGCAGAGGACGTCGCCAGTCCCTAGCCATCAGGGAGAGGTTCTTGGTGCTGGGTAGACTATAGGAGGCAGGGTGTGGGTCATCTGCCGGTCGAGAGCGAGGCCAATGAGACTGCGGCGCACATCGTCGATCGTTATGGTAATTCTCGCCACCGTTGTAGTGGTCGGTGTGGTTCTGGCGGTTTCTTACAGTGTGCTCCACGGAGCAGGGACACGCGCGGCCACTCATCCAGGGTCAGGACCACCCAAACTCGAGGTCACCTCGGTGTCGTCCTTCTCTGGGTCCTCGACAGCCCTGGCCACACCGAGCAACTTCACTTGCGATACTTCGTTCTGTATCGTCGCTACCTTGGATCTATTCGGGAAGGACTCCAAGCTGTGGGTGGACCACACCGGACAGGCGGCCTTTAGCCGGATCTCTCTTCCTCCTGGGTCGGCACCATTCGTTTCGGGGCTTGCTTGTCGGAGTCCGCAGACGTGTTATGCGGTTACCAACCCGAGCCCACCTGGGACGAATGCTGTCCTTCTAGTCACCGATAACGCCGGCTCGTCGTGGGGTCGTCTCGACCTTGGGGGTCACTTCCGACCCGCCTCCATCGGCTGTCTATCGGACGGGACCTGTTGGGTCACGGGGGCTGTGGGAGGGAGCCCGGAGGTACTCGTATCGATCCGTCAGTCCGCAGGGTGGAGCCCTCTTAGACTTCCCAGCCAACCTTCAGGGGCTGCCGACCAGGTGTCTTGCGCGACCGCTGCCAACTGCATCGACATCGTAACGCTGCCAGGCGCAATGGTGGAGTCCCAAGAGGCGCTCCGAGGGAGTCTCGTTACTGGTTTTACCACTACCCTCAGTCCAGCCACATCAGGGCCGCAGGATCAAGCGAGCTGCGATTCCACCGATTGCTACTTCAATCAGGCGTTTGGGCAGGGGACGAACCGGCAGGTCCGCATCACCTCAATTGCCGACGACGGGACCGTCTCGACGCTCTTAGCCACGATGAGCCCGAACACCTTTGTGCAGCAACTCACCTGCAGCTCCGCCCGGTGCGTGGTGATTGCACGAACTCAGAAATCCACAAGCAGCTTTTGGGCGGTGGGCTCGAGCATTGCACCGGTCCAGGTGCCAAAGGGGTTGAACGTCGATAGTCCGTCACTAGAATGCGTGAATACCTCGCCGACTTGTCTTCTCACACTCGAGCGTCCTGGGCTGGGGCTTCCAAGCATCTATCTCACCAGGCTCCATCGCACACGCCTCCAGCTTGGTCTGCCAGTGCAGTTGTCGACGAATGCGAAGGCGACCTTCGCACCATTTGATAGTCAATTAGTTTCCTGCACGGCCATCTCATGTTTAGAGGCCGTGGAAACCACGGGTGGACTCAGACTGCTCAGTTTTCTCCCCGGCCACCATCGAGTGACGGATTCGTTTCTCATTCGTGATGCCAGCGCTGGAGTCGGATTGCTGGTACCGATTGCCATGACGTGTCCGAGTACCACTGATTGCAAAGTGATCGTCGAGATCGGCAATGGTCCGTACCAACTGCTCTCACTGGATCCGATCCACCGGAGCACCGCCGCCGTGAACCTCCCGCCCGGCATTACTCCAGAGGCTCTGGCCTGTAGCTCTGCACAGGACTGCATTATGGGGATCTCCGGGATTAGCCATCACTATGGATTCCCCGTGCGATGGAGCACTGATGCAGGCAGGAGCTGGCATTCGGCCCAAGTAGTGAACGTCGCAAACGATCTCTCGACCATGGAGGTGACCTGCCGACCGGGTGGCGTCTGCCTCGCTGTTGGGCAGCATGATTTCGTCAACGGTTACGGCACCCTAAGACCATTTATCGCTTATTCACTCGACAACGGCAAGGTTTGGCATCTCCTCGGACTCACTGGTCGGGTCCCTTACAGCCTTCAGGGACCTGCCCTCTACTCAGTTGCATGTACATCAACCGGTAACTGCGCGGCGGTCGTGGCCACCAGCGGAGCCACTTTACTCCTTCAAGGAGGTGTTAGCGCGCACTCTTGGGCGGTACAGACGATCCACCTCCGCCCCCTGGACCAGAACGCCTCTCCCTACAGTGCGTCACTCGCTTGTGGATCTATCCACTGCTTGCTCACATTGACCATCAATCCAGGTGGGTCGGCTCCTAACCTTTCAGTTCAGAGCTTGATCGTCGGCCCAGGTGAACGGGTGAGTCCCGTCGTGTCTGGCCAGCTTCCTACTAGCGGAGATCTCGCTGCAGCGATCGGCACTCACCAATACCTCGATGCCGAACCCACCGGTGCCGATTGGATACGCCTGGCCCGGACTTAACCGAACTCCTTCCCGGCCGGACCCAATGCCGCAAGCTGGCATCGTTCTCTGTGGCTTCACTCTCTCACCCGCTCGCTCCCCGCCCAGGCCCTCACATAATCCCTTTTCAGGGGTGATTGACTGCCCGACTGCTCTCCTTGAGAAGCGATGCGCTGCCGGGGGGGATTTGTTATGAGAGGGATTGTTTACTCGGAAGTCGACCCGTCCCAGAGGGGCTCATTCTCCGATGACCTTGATGTTCTTGGGTGGCTAATCGCATTGCGCCTCGTGGCTCTTGCGGTATCGGTAACCACGGAGAAGGTCGTCAATGAGGCCGGAGTTCGAGCACCATGCCTACATATAGCCCCTGGGGCCTATGCCGAGGAGATCCTTCTGTGGCGAAGTGTGGCCAGGTCGATGTTGGATATCTAGGTGCTGCTAAGAACGTACCCACCGCAGGACATGCGGACTTGAGACCTGGAGGGACGTCGTACGCTGGCAACAGACCCAATGAAGCTTCAACTGTTGGAGTTGGTCGGTTGGTCACGGCCGATTCCACAAACTTCGCCTTTGGCGAGGGGAGGATGTCACTAGTTGGGGAATTTGAGACTTCGCGAAGCGTGCCAATTTGAGATGACCATTTTTGAGACGATGTGGTCCTCGAAAGAGGCTATGCTCAAGTGGTTAGATTTTTCACCCGAGTGGGGTTTGGTTATCCATGGCAAAGAACGAAAAACGTATCAAAGTAACCCTCGCTTGCGAAGTGTGCAAGAGGCGTAACTATATCACGACGAAAAATAAGCAGAACGATCGTGAGCGCATTGAGATGAAGAAGTACTGCAGCTGGGAGCGTCAGCACACCCTTCACAAAGAGACTAGGTAGACCCAGAGGGTGACCGAGCGCGCGGAGTCGTTGAAGCGCTTTGTCGAGCAGGCTCAGCAGGGTTCCACCGAGAGCTTTGGAGAGCTGGTCAAGTTGACCTATCGTGATAATCTCAAGCTCGCCATCAAGTTGGTTGGGAATCTCGAAGATGCCTACGACGTGCTGCAGGACTCCTACATTCGCGCTTTTAGGTCTCTGAAGAGGTTCAGGGGAGACGCGAGCTTCCAGACTTGGATGTTTCGAATCGTCTCTAACTGCGCCTCCTCGCACCAAGCCGATCTACGTAAGAAGAACCTGGAGAAGCCCCTATCGGAGGCGAGCGACATTGATCGATCTCAAGAAGCGGATCGGGAATCAATGTTTCGGGTGACTTTGAAGTTCGATATCGACGCCGAACTGAAAAAACTCCCTCAAAAGCTCCGTACCGTTGTGGTCCTCAGGGACATCTATGGAATGGCGCATTCGGAAATAGCTCAGAAGCTCGGTATATCCGAAGCTACGGCCAAAGTTAGGCTGCATCGGGCGAGGAAGAGGCTAGCTCAAGCGCTTTCTTGGCTGAGTAACCAGCGAGGCGGCGAGCCACCGTGCGATTTAGTCGCCGTCGATGATTACTTGGAGGACTTCGAAGAAGGAGCTGGTGAACTCCCTCGGGCGGTCTAAGGGCCAGGCTGTTGCCAAAGAGTGAACCTAGCCGTTTAACTAAAAATTGACTCCGGCCTATTTACTAGCCTATTTACTAGCCTATTCAAAAGTGCCAAGGTTGGCGAGGTGAGGCCGACAACTCCCTGAGGTTCGCAAATGCTTGCTGAGAATCGAGGCTCGAGGAAATGTGGAGGCCTGGGCTTTCGACAACTTAGATACCAACGGGACAAGGCGGCCAGCCCGCAAATCGTCTTTCCGAAGTGGACTCAGAGACGTTTTGCTCTTTTGGTTGCTCTTTTGCTTCAAATTTTGGATGACGTCCCTTGCTAAAGGGTACAATCGGCCGACTTTTCTTCTCTTCTGCCCGCCTTGTAATAGATTTCTTTCACTGATTTAGATCGGTGTCAATTTCACTATCCGGAACCTGAGTGAAGTCGGTTAGACTTATTGAGTCCTATGTGCCGCTATGTTGGTAGGGCACTGTAGGGTAGTAGCTCAATTGGTAGAGCACCGGTCTCCAAAACCGGGGGTTGG
>JABEUO010000045.1 GCA_013044415.1 Acidimicrobiaceae bacterium | reverse complement strand
GGTAAGTGGAGTACGTAATTGGTGCGAGACGTCCGCCAAAAGCCTCTGTTGGGCCTTTAGGGTATCGGATATCTTTGCGATCATCTGATTGAAAGCGGCTACCAAGCCACCTACCTCGTCTTTTTCACCCGCATCAACCAGCCGAGTATCCAAGTCGCCCTGGTATATCTCGACCGCCGCCTCGGTGATCGCGCCGACAGCCTTCATGACACGTCGCAAAAGGTAGTAGCTAGACAAGATGGAAAAGACTAGGGCAACGAGGGCCTCAAAACCAGACAGGAGTGCCACCTGTCGCTTTTGGCTGTAGAGACTAGCTAGCGAAGACTCGGCGACTAAAAGACCAACTGGTTTAGAGTTTTGCATAATCGGCGAACCAAGAATAAGTATTGGACCCCTTGCCCCATAGGAAGTGGTATAAAAGATCGTCCGGGCCGGCGGATGTTTGAGCATTGAACTCACTATCGGAACGCTCACGAGCCAAGACGCTCCAGTGGAGGCAAGCGTCGTCTGATTTGCTAGAGCTATCACAATTCGATGCTGCGACAGCGAGCCGTGGCTCCGGAGATAATACTCAGAGAAACTGAAGAGTGATTGACCCTGGGTGCGGACCGAGGCCGCTGTAGAAAACTCCGGCACTTCACCTCCCAAGTCCGACCGGGCAAGTCCCATGTAGTGTTGGGAAAAATTATTTACTACTTGATAAACCGACAACCCTAAAACTACCGAAGTGACAACCCCATAGAGGGCTACCAGTCGGCCTGCAGTGCCCAGCACTCTTCCCGCAAGTACTCGTCTCCTATATCGGACAAAAAACCTCTCCTTGATGTTCCGATCCGCTTGGGCTCCCATCAGCTCAGCCATCACCATGGTTAGATGTAGCGGTTACCTCGTCGACGGGGGATTGTGAAATTGCCTTAGGCTGCGTTATCGTGCCCTGACTGGTCACCGTAGGCGTCTCCACCGTAGCCTGGACCGAGGACTTAGTACTTTCATCGCCGGACATCTGTCCAGTGGGAGATTTGGAGGCGGATCCTTCGCCGAAGAATACTTGCCCCTGGGAAGGAGGGGTCTGATTATTCGTTGCGTCACCTGGCTCGACCACGCCAACGTTCGGAATCTGGTCTACCGGAGACGAAGGAGCAATCTGAAGTATGCCTGACGAATTGGCTCTTTTGTCAGGCCCTTCACTTCCCGCCCGAGCGTTGGGTTCAGTTAATTCAGACTCGGAGGAACTTTGTACTTCGGTAGAGACGATCGACTTTTTTGAAGCGTGGCTGCTTGATTGGTCCGTGGTAATGACCGCAGCGCTAGGTACCTTACTTCCGGCCGTAAACGAAGCAAGGCCGAAATTAAACCCAGCTCCAACGCCAATTGATACTATCGCCAGGAGAAGGCCAAACCCGACATTGCCTACCCCGACGTGACCCCACGGCACGGAGGAACCCCACTTCCGACCCATCATGACTCCACCATAAGAACGCAAAAACACCCGCGGCATATCTACAAGTATCCACTACTCGACCTAGCTATTTTCATCTCGATGCCTTAGAATCTCATGAACCCCCAATGATGAAACTCTTACATCCAGAAAGATCCCCTGGTCAATATGAAACCTTAACTAGCATCTTGCCTAAATTCTCACCTCGCATGAGTCCGATAAGGGCTCCTGGCGCCGCCTCAAGGCCAGTAACTACCGTTTGATCTACTGATATTTTTCCTTCCCTAACCCAGCCCTTCATATCGTTTATGCATTGACCCATCTCAGAAAAATGGTCGCTCACTATAAACCCCTGCAGCCGAAGACGCCTTTGCACCGCCAGAACAAGATTTTTTGGACCGGGTTGGGCTTGTGAAGAGTTGTAAAGAGAAATCGCACCGCACATGACAATTCGGCCATAATCGGCCATGTTCCAAAGGGCCGCTTCTAAATGGTCACCACCCACATTATCGAAGTAAATATCGACCCCTCCAGGCGCAGCAGCAGCTAGAGTCTCCCGCAGATCAGCAGAACGGTAATCGACTCCAACATCGAATCCAAGTTCAGCTAGCCTGCCTACCTTCTCCGGACCGCCGGCGCTTCCGATAGTTCGGCAGCCCTTAATCTTGGCAATCTGACCGACTATTGAACCGACTGCTCCAGCTGCAGCGGATACATAAACGACCTCTCCGTCCTTTACGTCACCGACGTTTATCAGGCCATAGTAAGCGGTCATACCCGGCATCCCAAGGACACCTAGGTAGTACTCAGGGGGGGTCGAGTCGTCCTCAATCCTCATCACAGCCTTAGCTGACACCGCATCGAACTCACGCCACCCGAAGGTGCCAGTGACAATCGCTCCAACAGGAAGGTTGTCGACCGTAGTTTCAACTACCGTTCCCACCGCCCCTCCCGCAAGCGGAGCATCGAGCGCAAACGGTGGTACGTAGCTCTTTTGGTCGTTCATCCTTCCGCGCATGTAAGGATCGACGGAAAGCCAGTCGACCTTCACGAGTACTTCACCATTGGCAATCTTGGGAATGTCCGCTTCCCTTATTCCAAAATCGCTATCTTTGGGCCACCCAACAGGTCTGGCCGCCAATACCACTTCACGCATCGCTGCTCCCAAGCTAAAGATTGAAAATCGATTAATTACAAACTACTTCATCAGAGGCACGCCGACCTAGCAGCACGCGAGGCCAACCCGGCTCGCCACGTTAGCCGCCAACGTGAAACTCATCAGTTCGAACAAGATCCAGAAGATCCCTGCCGATTCTTTCGGGACTGGGTTGCCATGATGGATCCGCCTCCTTCGTCACTCCAGAGAGTACTAGGTAGAAGGGTAGGCCAACATTTTTTGCAAAAATTCCGTCTGTGCTGTAGCGGTCTCCGACCATCACCGAACCAGGGCCCACTCGCTCTTTCACCATTTCAACGATTGGCGTATGTGGTTTCCCAGCTACCATTGGCTCGCGACCCGACGCATAGGCGATAGACCTGACTATCGCTCCAGCACCGGGAACTAGTCCCCGTGGAGTTGGATAGGTAGGGTCCTCATTAGTTGCCACAAACCGAGCACCGGCTAGCAGCGCCCTTAGCGCTATCGACATCATCTCGTAGTCGAACTCCTTCGACCAACCCACCGCCACTACGTCAGCACGATGATCCTTGGATATTTGGGCACCTGACGATATGACGGCTTCCTTTAAACCTTCGCCACCAATAACGTAGACACTTTCCCCGGGATTTATGAGTGACCCAGCGGCAATCGAAGAAGAAATAAGCTCGTCCCTAGAGATATCGATCCCAAACCCAGCCAGCTTCTGCAAATATTCGGTGAATGTTGGACGAGAATTGTTAGTCACTAACAACACTCCCCTGCCATTGGCCCTTAGCGCCGAAATGGCTTCTCGTGCACCGGGTATAACCTCGTCACCTAACCAGATAACGCCGTCCAAATCGAGCACCCATGTGGCATTACTATTCAAAAAATCGTCCTTTCTTGGCAAAGTACCACCTTCTATGTCAGAAAGTGCGCAAATTGGTGCTTCGAGCCACTATTCATAGAGACATGCACTCTCTGCTCCCCTTCGCCTCTTATAGGTATGACCCATTCGAAGCCAGTACCTCAACTATTGAGAACCCACCTTTAGAGCCACTCCTTGACCAGATAACGTTAGACGATGAAGCGGGTCTTTATATCTACCAAACCGTGCATACCACCCAGAGCGGCGAACTCAAAAGAATGAGGGGCATCGTTGGCATCTTAGAACTAACCGACCCCGCCTCTTTACCCCAGAAATCAAAGCAATCCGACAACCATACTGACCCTCTCTCCGGTCAGCCGTGGCCAGATTTAGCACTCCTGCCCCACGAAAACACTACCCATGCCTACCGTCAAGACCGGATTCCAAGTAAAAGACCAAAGCATCCCATTTGGCTATTAGACAAGACAGAAGCAATCTCTCAGCTGATCAGCATCTCGGAAGGTGACCTCGTTTCGAGGGTCACGGACTCGATAGGAGTGCACCACAGAATTTGGCTTATCAGGCAACCTGCATTACTGAGGGAATTTCAAGAGACCACTAGCTCTCTACCTTTGATAGTGGCCGATGGACACCACCGTCTAAGGGCTGCTGCCTCGTCAATCGCGGCTACTGGACCGAAGCGATTTACGTGCATGGTAACGCCTTCATTCGATGAAGGACCCACCCTTGCCACCTGGGCTAGAAGCTATCGCCCGACGGTGCCGCCGTCAAACTTAGAGCGGATGCTTAGGACAAAATTCGACCTCGTCCCCGTTTCAGGCACAGGTCGGGCCAAGATATCATGGCCCACCGCACCGCTATTAAGGATAGGCAAGGCGGTATTCGCATTGAGTGGCGAAATCTCGAAAATTGCCTCAGATTCGGAAGTCACAGACGCTGAACTATTTGAGGCTGAGATCCCGTTCCCTTTCGAGTCTGCTGGATACAGATCCGACGTAAGCTTCCTAGACCAGAGCACTCCAAGCGAATACGACGGCGAAACCTTTGAGCTACTTCCGCGACCAGTTACCATTGAAACGGTAGTATCAAGGAGTACATCCAAGCAACTCCTGCCAGCCAAAACAACCCGCTTCTACCCCAAGGCCCTTCCTGGCCTGCTACTCGGAGAAGAAATCGACCGCTAAATGACCGCCAAGCCAAAAGCTATGCGACGGTTATCGACTGATCCAAATAGACATCCTGAATAGCATTAAGAAGCTGCACTCCATCGTCCATCGGTCGCTGAAAGGCCTTGCGACCAACGATAAGTCCCATTCCCCCAGCTCGTTTGTTAATGACTGCGGTGGTCACGGCATCTTGCAGATCAGAGGCTCCCTTGGACTCACCTCCGGAATTGATCAACCCGATCCTGCCAGCGTATGCATTAAGAACTTGCCAACGAGTCAGGTCAATGGGGTGATCAGAGGTGAGCTTCTCATAGACAAGCGGATCGGTCTTCGAATACGCCATTTTGACGAATCCAGCATTGGTGGTCGGAAGCTTCTGTTTGACGATGTCGGCCTGGATGGTAGATCCCAAATAGTTAGCCTGACCCGTAAGGTCAGAAGCCGTATGAAGATCACCGTCGGGAGTTTTAAAGGCGGAGTTCCGGAGATAGCACCACAGCACTGTAAACATACCCAGTCTGTGCGCTTCCGCAAATGCTTCGGTCACCTCGACAATCTGCCTAGTACTCTCCTCTGACCCAAAATAAATCGTCGCTCCGACACCCACTGCACCCAGGTCAGAAGCCTGTCGAACCGATGCAAACATAACCTGGTCAAATCGGTTAGGGTAGGTAAGAAGCTCATTGTGGTTGATCTTGACAATAAAAGGGATCTTGTGCGCATAACGCCTTGCGACGATGCCCAGACCACCAACGGTGGTAGCTACCGCAGAACATCCACCGCCTAAAGCCAATTCACAGATCTCTTTTGGATCAAAGTAAATTGGATTCTTAGCAAACGACGCCCCTGCGGAATGTTCGATTCCCTGGTCAACAGGCAAAATAGAGATATAACCGGTTCCTGAAAGCCGCCCGTGATTGAAGACCGACTGCATGTTTCTTAGCACAGCTACAGGTCGGTCCGAGTCGACAAAAACACGGTCTATGAAGTCACCACCGGGTAAAGTTAACGAGTCAGCACCCACACCCTGACACTTGTGCGAGAGATAGTATTCAGCCTCATCACCTAGAACTGCGGCAATATCCATAGTCATCTAAACCTCCAGCCGATCACTGTAACCGATCCAGACTACCAAAAGACGCGGCGTCACCCTAAGTTTGCCGACGTATCTGGAAACGCCTAAATCAAAACTTGCTCTAGCTAGGAGATAGAACCGATGTGCAATTGGGGCATCTAGTAGCGGTTATTGCAATATCCGTGATGCAATATGGGCAACTCTTGGTGCTAGGTTCCGGAGGTGGAGAGGCCTTTTTTGCTGCAGCACGAGCAGATAGCGCATTGATGGGCTTGACTATAAGGAAAAACACCACGAGCGCAATAATTAAAAAACTGACCACTGTATTCAAAAATGTCCCAAAGAGAAACACGCTCTTATTCACGGTCGCTGATAAACCGCTGAAGTTAAATCCACCGACTATACCAATCAGAGGAGTAATAAGGTCCTTCACAAGTGACTGGACTACGCCGTTGAAGGCGGTCCCAATGATTACGCCGACTGCGAGATCGACTACGTTGCCCCTTAGGACGAAATCTTTAAATTCCTTTGCTACGCTCATCGCCGCAGTGTACTTTATCCAAACTCCATAGTCCACTAATTTTCAAGTAGTCCTCAAAACATACCGGAAATTGCTCACTGGATAGGGTTGAACCAGCCCGAATCTACCCTCATGTTCTTCTTTTTGATCCCGGCTAAGACCATCGACACAAAGAGCACCAATGCCCCACCGACAATATCAAGGAAAAAGTGGTTGGCGGTAACAATGACTACAAAAATCGTTATAAACGGGTCGGCAAGAAGCAAGTACCTAAGCAGCTTAGATTTGATAACTTTGTAGCCACCAAGGGCGCACCAGGCAGCCCATGCAAAGTGGAGGCTAGGCATCGCTGCGTAGGGATTTCCCGCCTCCTTCATGAGGGTTGCGTCCAGCTTCCCCGCACCACCGAACTTGAGCTGGGTATCAATGAAGTGAAAAGAGGCAGGTAGGAGCCTCGGCGGCATTACTGGGAAGACTATAAATATCACAAAAGATATTGCCGTCATCCAGGCAAATACATTTCTATATCGCAAAAATCGGGAGGCATCCCGCCTGTAGAGGAGTACGAGTATTACGACTGGCAGGATGAAATGGACCGTCACGTAGAAGAAGTTTGACAGCTTTATCAGCCATAGATATTGCAAGAAGAAATGCTGAATCTTCTGCTCAACGAAGAAGTGCAACCGCTTTTCGACAGAGACTTCCCAAAGGGCATTTCGCCTAGCACTCGATGTCGAACCAGAGGCGAGCTGAGAAGTGTACTCATAACCGAAGTAAAAAACCAGGGCTATAGCAAGCTGATTCCAAAATTTGACGGGCCTGCCGTCTGCATATCTTACCGGAGCCCATTTAGACACTCTTGTTCAAACCCACTCGGAGATAGATCACGCGAGTCCTAGTGGCCTCACGCATACAACATAACTAGCGAAAGAGCTAAACCAACCGATAATTTACTCGGTCTGCTGTCATGTGGATAGGTCGCATCACTTCAAGTACCCACTACTCCGACACCATCGGAGTGCCCTTGAAGACCTTCCACAAAGCTAAATCATAGGTAACCTTGATAGCTCCAGCCGCTACAAGCGGTAGGGATAGCAAGGATTCTGCAAGAATCCCAGTAATTATTGGACCAAATGGGCGACCCAGGTATCTTGCGGACGAAGTGTAACTTGCCGCCGCCGTCCTTTCCTGCTTAGTGACGATCATCATAAGATACGCCTGGCGAGTCGGGACGTCCATTTGAGAGAGCGATGAGCGAACTATCAGTATTACGCCTGCCCATGCAAGGCTCGGAGACAATGGGAGTGCCATGAGAATGAAATTAGAGGGTAGGTGGGTGAATACAATGGTATTCAACAAACCGAACCTCTCAGCCGCTCTGGCCGCTGCAACGTAGGATGCCACTTGGAAAACTCCCACCAGAAAAAAGATGAGGCCGATCTCCGCAGGGTCTGCACCATAGCGACGAGCGAGCCAGTAGGAAAGGAACACCTGGGCGATCATTCCCCCTGACATCGAGTCCACAGAGTAAAGGGCCGACAATCTTTTGACGATCTTCTTGGATTGGTTTAATCTCTGCACGGTCGGCTCGGGATTGGGGTCCGCGTCATCGCCTGACCTTTGAATCGCAGAGAGCTTGTTTACCAGGCCTATTGCAATTATGCCAGCTGGGACGTAAATGAGAAAGAGCAGGTTGACCCTGTTGGGTGAGTCGTGGAATACACGGGACAACGCCATTCCAGCGAAAAATGCTCCAAGCGCACCAGAAGCGGCTGCGACGGCATTTATAGTGCCAAATCCGCGCACCTTGGATGACCCCTTTATAGCCTCTGCCAATAGAGGCTGTTCTAAAGAGGTAAATGGACCCGACTCGGTGGTCTCTGGCGAGAGTACACCACTTAGTCCTAGCAATGCTATCGACCACCAGGTATGCAGAATTGCCATCGGTATGCCAACTAGCGCAAAGACAATCCAGAGCAATCGATAGCTTTTGAGCATCCCCCATGCGTTGCCATATCGACCAACGAGCAGAAGAGCTATTAATGAGCCCCCTTGAAAGGAGGTGAGGACAATTCCGACCTCAACTGAGCTGAGGTGTTCGGCCTTGAATTCGAAACCTAAGACCACGATGCCAAGACCATAGCAAAAGGTCCGGAGTGCCCTAGTCAGATACAAGTACCTTGCCCCCGTAATAGCGCACTCCTTAGGTCGCTCTTTGCAGGGTCCAGCCTGCAATCTGCCAGTTAACTTAACCTCTAGGCGAGAATGCGCCTCCCTCGAGGATAGGCGCTAACCCATTGAGACCACTGGCAAGGAGTAGACTAGCGCAGGTGGCCGACTTTTCTATGGCCATGAAGGGGTTGGAAATGGAGCCAGGTTTGATCGAGGGTAAAATCAGATCACGGAGACAATACTCGGTAAAATGGAATGAGTACCCCAAAGAGGTACTTCCCGCATGGATAGCGGACATGGACTTTGGAATTCCACCTCTGGTCAAAGAAGGACTTGCCGAGGCAATTGAACTTTCCGAAACTGGATACGCACCTCGTAAATTGACCCTCGACTACTTGGAAGCCTTTTCCAGATGGCAGCTAGAGGAGCACAAGGTGTCCATGAATGCATCCGAAATGATCGCACTCACCGATGTCATCCAGGGATTTTACCTCTCCATTGAAGCACTTTGTGCCAAAGGTGCTGGGATACTCTTCCTCACGCCAAGCTACCCTCCTTTTTTCTCGAGCGTGCAAGCTACTAATCGAAAAGTCCTTACTTCTGAACTTGTGTTGCACGACCGACGATATGAAATAGACTTCGATGACTTCGCCAAGAAGGCGGAACAAGCCAACCCTGGCGGAGCAATTTTGTTGTGCAACCCACAGAATCCAACCGGGAGGGTCTTCAGCACCAAAGAACTTGAATCAATAGCCCAAATTGCCCTTTCTAACGACCTATGGATCATTTCCGACGAAATCCATGCTGACCTCTGCTATGAAGGATCCGTCCACATTCCGATTATGTCAGTTGCTCCAGAAGTAGCGAATAAAACCGTCACACTTAGTTCAGCATCAAAGAGTTTTAATCTTGCGGGCCTACATACCGCCGTCCTACATGCCGGCTCCACAGAGATCCTTTCCAGACTTGAATCCATACCACAAGGACTTCGGGGTTCGCCAGGCTCTTTGGGACTCTTGGCTGGACAAATTGCGTTTAGCTCAGGCCAACAATGGCTTGAAGAGACACTGCAGAAACTGGACGTAAATCGAAAACTCTTCTTTGAACTTATAGAGCCTTATAGAGATCAGCTAAGGTCGGAAATGCCTCAGGCCACTTATTTAGCTTGGCTGGACTTCTCCGGGAGTCTCCTCAAACCTACCGCCCAGCAGTACTTGCTAGAACATGGACATCTAGCTTTGAATCCAGGGGAGAACTTTATCGAGAATGGGAGAGACTTTGCGAGGTTAAATTTTGCCACTGAAGCCGACCTTATACCAGAAATGACACAGAGGATCATATCCTGCTTGAATGGATAGCTCGAAATATCCCACAAGGCATCACAACCAAATCGAACTGGGAAAACACTGAATACTCCAGCCCGAATAGCCATAGCGGGCAGATTCAGCATTGGGCATGGCGATAAGAACCAATCGCCTTAAGTACCAGTATCGCTTAGTCCTTGAACCACGCTTACAACACACCCTGCCGAATTCGGATCTCTAGGAATTAGCTTGACGTCACCCTGTCCACCACTGCCCAAATAGACACCTTCGATGAGACCCCGGTGCACTCCACAAACTACATCAGCGTAATGAACTGCCACCTGGGCGAAAGGACAGTTCCCTAAGACAAGATCAGACACACCGGAGGAGCATTGTCGCTTGGGATAAAAACCCTTCGCCACAAGGGAGGCTTCCAGAATATCAATTGGGTCCCTACTCCTTTCTCCACCTTCAGGAGTAGGACTTACTTTGCCTTCGTGCGCCTCTTTAATCCCCTCCCTTCTCCCTAAATCCCTGGGAGCTAAACCACTCGCCACGCTTTCGGCCAAAATCTGCGCAAGATACTCATAAGGTCCTGGTAAGCCGAACCTTCCCGTAATCTCAGAATTAATTCGATACAAAAGTCGAGGACGCCCGGGCTGAGACCTTCCCTCGATAGTCTCAGAAACTATTCCGACTCGTTTAAGCCGTGCTAAATGCTGTCGAACTGCGTTGTGGTTAAGTCCTACAAATTCAGTAAGCTCAGCAATAGTTGCCGGATGATTTGACCTCGCAATAAACTCAGCAATGCTATATCGCGTTGGGTCACCTAAAGCCCTCGCTAGCTCCTGATTCGGCCCAGCCACAGATCCACACTCCACCATTCAAGCCCGACTAACTAATGAATACTGGGCTAGTTAATAACGTAATAGTAATGTCCATATTATGCAATTCCTGGTCGATTTACTCACGCCTCACCCAATGCACAAAAGCTACATTCATTGCGCTCCCTCGCAATCATGCAGGTAGTTCGGTGCACGCCCGGGCTATACGCTGAAAAGAAGGACGGATAAGTATACATAAAACTCGTCTAATAATAAATAGTCTTCGCAGTCTTCAGATTCCTTAGAGTAAATCCAGGAACATGGCTTAGACAATCGTCCTGCTGCTTCTTCACCGTCTTGGACTATTCGTAGAGTCTATGTCTGCTTTCTTGAATTATCGAAATTATAATTGTACTATACTGTTGGAGAAAATAATTGAAACACTAATGGAACTTATTCGCCGCATCGACTGGTTTTTATGGCACCGAATTTCCAGACGCACCAAGTGGATTCAACCGCACAGCTTCGCCCGTTTTAACCCACCGCATTTTATAGGATCACGGCCAACACACTCGGCCTAATATAGTGATACCGGAGCCGCTGCATCTGAGTGATAAATAGTGAGTCCACTCATTAAGTTGCACCTTTTACGAGGTTCTCGTCTCGGACTTCGTCCTCACTAGTCCGAGAGTTCTTCTCGCCTCGCCAAGCACGGCCAGCGTTACTGCTGGTCTTAGTACTCTCCCTGGGTGATGAGTCGTCCCATCAATCGAACTGCCGCCTGTAGCAAATCGCCTGGGAACGGACAGGCGCTGGCTGTGGCTATCAGTCACCCACCAGTATGAGTTGACCGACTTTACGCACGGGCACAGGCAATTTGCCGACACAATACCACTTGTATGCCGCCTGACGTTGCGTACCTTGCGAGAGTGCCCACTCCCGCAAGTTCATTAGATCTTGTTGTAGCGCACCACTGGGGCAACTGTTGCAATCCCCTCAGCGATAGATAAATATCGCATATCTCCCGGTCGGTTCCGCTACACAAACCGAGCGGCCCTTCTCCAACCACAGCCTCCTCCTTCGCTATAGCTCAAGCACGTTACATCTGGGGAAATCGACCGATCCCAAACGGACGGTAATCCTCATTCAGGCTTCCGACGACAGCGTGAGAAACCGTTGTGACTTATCTTTCGCACACGGGAGGATCGGTCTGAACCGGGTGGCCAGGATTGTCAATTCGAAGAGGAATTCGACTTCGGAGTCTCGGTCCGAACGACACAGTTTCGTTGCCGTTGCTGTTAAGTACCATTTGAGAAAAGGAGGTAATACCAGCACCTCCCGCCCTAACGATGTCAACTCTGAAATATCAGAAGCGCATCTCATAACAGCAGCAAACTCAACCTATAGGACCTAACACATTTTTGGGTGGCGGACAGACACAAAAACCGCTAGCTGACAACATGGCCGCCCTTGCGACTAGATCTGAACGGGCGTGAATACTGAAGCTTTGCAAAGAGCACACTTCTGCGAACGCGTTCTCTGTTAGGTTGTACCGGTAGTACAGGAAATGAAGTTGGCGCTTCTGTGGAGCAGGATGTCACGCCGATCTTAGTTGACTGGCGACTTCAAGAACCATCCGACGAGGGAAGTGGAGATAGAGTTGGAGATAAAAGACGTCGTACAATCAGCTTTCGCGATGCCACTGACGAGCCCAGGGTATCCTAAGGGCCCATATCGGTTTGTCAATCGCGAATACATGATCATTACATACAGAACCGATGCTGCAGCCCTCGAAAAGGTAGTTCCCAAGCCACTCAAGATCCTAGACAACGTGGTGAAATATGAGTTCATTAGAATGCCTGACAGCACGGGCTTTGGCGACTACACCGAATCCGGCCAAGTTATTCCAGTCGAATTCAACGGGGAAAAGGGCGGATACGTACACTCAATGTACCTAAACGACCATCCTCCTATCGCCGGTGGCAGGGAAATCTGGGGTTTTCCGAAAAAGCTCGCTAATCCGTGTTTAGAAGTCGAAATAGACACCCTAGTGGGTACCCTCGACTACGGAAAATTACGGGTTGCAATTGGCACAATGGGGTACAAGCATCGTCAACTCGATCATGATGCCGTATTGTCTTCACTAAAGGAACCGAGCTTTCTGCTCAAGATCATTCCTCATGTTGATGCTACCCCGAGGGTGTGTGAATTGGTCAAGTACTACCTAAGCGATATCACCCTTAAAGGTGCGTGGACCGGCCCATCAGCTATTGAGCTGCACCCACACGCTCTGGCGCCCGTCGCCGATCTCCCCGTGAGAGAGGTAATCTCGGCAGCTCATCTGGTTGCAGATCTAACCTTGGATCTTGGTGTGGTAGTACACGATTACCTTCGCTAGTAATCGGTTGCCAGTGACACCTCCTAAATAGACGCAAACTTGAAGTGTGTGAATCGCCTCTAACTGCACCGAAGTAAGGGTAGGCCCGCGCTAAATTATGTCCCCCATTTGACTATGCCGATGACGATGCCGATGCCGATGACGATGACTATGACTATGACTATGCCGATGACGATCTTGGTCGCCACCGGTGTAACTGCTTCGGCAGCTTTTGACCGCCATATAGGTCCGAGATAGTTGGACCCGCAGAGCCTAAGCCCACCAGCGGCGTCATTAGCGGACGAGTTCTTCATTAGTCCGTTTGTACAGATGCCCAACATAGGCGATGGTCGTGCTTGACGCCGGAGCCACCTACCGGGCTAGTTGGCCGAGCCTAGCGTAGTCAGAACGATCAGCCAGTAAGTGTGGTCCGCTCAATTGGCTCGAATCGTCGCTACTCCCCCATCGGCGCGGTCTTCGGGTAAAGCTCATTCCTTTAGCGACCAATCCGCTTCAGGGTAACATTTTAGGACATGTCAAATGCAATTAAACCTGGATGTTTGGATTAAAACCATCGAGGAAGTTAACTATCCACTTCCGAAACCACCGATCTTCTGGTAGAGGTCGTAGGCGAAGCTAGTCGCTTGCGGATACCCGACAAGGATCCGGTATGTTCGCTGAGCGTCAGCACGTCGCTCAGCGATCAAGAACCGGTCGCCCTTCTGTGCCGCCGCTTGCAAACCCGCCACAAGTTGGTGCATATGCGTCACCAAGAAACAGCGTACTCCTGCTTCGGAAAGGGCACCCAAAACCTCCTCTGCAACGGCCGAACCCTCTAACTCGTTGGTTGATGAGAAGGATTCGTTCATCAGCAGAATGGAATCCGGGGAAATTTCATCGATCACACCACTTAGTCGACTAAGTTCTTCATCCAATCTTCCACCGATTAGATTTTGATCTTCCCCCCTGCTGAAATGGGTGTACAATCCGTCGAAAATACTTGCATTAAATGAATCCGCGAGTACGAACATGCCCGCCTGCATCATCAGCATGGATTGACCAACGCTACGTAGCCAAGTGGATTTTCCGCCGGAATTTGCGCCAGTGATAACCACTCGAAGCACACCATCGACTCCAAGATCATTTGCAACCGTCGGCATCCCCGTCCTAAGGGCTAGTGCCGTAGCCCAATGTCCGGAGAATCTCAAGACTCCTTCTCTGGGCGGTAAGGGTATGGGCCAGCAAATTGGCGCATTTAAAGGAACAATTGCTTCGTAAAAATTTAGGCAACCTATATAAAATGCCATTTCACTGCGTAACGTCGCAAAGAATCCCTTGATATGTTGAGCGGCGCAAAGCACCGCTTCTGCAGCTTCAAAAACCCCCTGGTCTTGAATCTCTGCAAGGATCCTGCCTCCAGATTCGTCGCGGGGCGCAATCCGGAAGGTCTGTCTATTAGTCCTCGGAGAGACTCTGTCCCACCACTTCTTATATCCATCATTTCGACGTAATAATCGATAACCCCTCCCCTCGCTACGCTGCGCGAGCCTCGCCCCGAGGAGCACCCCATCAGGAAAGGTGAGGTACTTCAACTGTTCATCTACACTTGCGAGATATTGCTCGTTTAAATTGTCGATAATGGTGTTTTCGAAACTAGACATTCCCTTTGAACTCATCCTGCCGCCGGTTTTTAGGACAGTCTCCGTTAACTCCCGAAGCAGCGCCAAATAGACATTCAGAACACGTACAGAGCGAAACAGTCGCGCCGAAGGAGTCCTGGCAAATAGGCCGCCGTAAACTTTGCGCTCGGCCTGACCGGCCTCAGAGGCAATTTCGTATATCTTCCTACAAGTCTCAGGTTCCGCCAGCACGTCTTGCAAAACTTGCTGGCGGAACAGAATAACTTCAACTGGAACACTGCGCTCCAAGATAACCGACCAAACGACCTGCTCGATAAGCTCATCGCCCTTGGACATCGTAGCGAAGATCGTTTCCAAATCCAGATCCTCCACGACGGCAGCTTGGCTATTTCCATTGCGTTTTATTTCTGTTAGTCCTCCGTCGGGAAAAAGAAGATTGACCCTCATCTCTCTAAACGGTCCTTTAACATATCCCTAGTCAAACCGAATTTCTCTGCCATAAGTAGTGCATATGATCTCCCAGTAGGTGCTGAACGTGTGAGAGTAAAAAAACGCCTCGCGGGGTCGCCTTTGGCGACAGCGACGGCCATAGAGACGATACTTGACCCTGCAAGTGCGAGCTCGTCGACAAAGGTAACATAAACCGCCCTCGACCTTTTTTCACATAGTGTCCCCAGAAGTCTTAGGCCGAGACATTTAGCGTCTTGCAGACCGGTCGAGGAGAAAATCTCGTTGAAAATCAGAACCGAGTTCGGTCCCGCTAGGTCTAGAGCAGCTTTAGCAGACGAAAGATCTGATGCAAGCCGACCCTGGTCAAGAGTCGCCCGCTCCTCAGATTCAAAATGAGTAATTAGAAGATCGAAGGCTTGCACCTTCGCCTTAGCAGCTGGCACAGGACAACCGAGGCGAGCCATATAGTGAAGTTGACCAAAGGCCCGAGCAAAAGTCGTCTTGCCGCCGTCGTTCGGCCCAGTTACTACAATTACGTATTCATCTTTTGCCAGGCACCAATCGTTTGCGATGGGGCGATCCCCTTCCGCTTCGAGTTTTATCGCAAGTGCCAGGTCAAAATTGCCATCTGCGCTACTTTCGCCTTCACCGGTGTAAACCTGCGGAATTGAGAATAGATTACCCACCTTTGTCAGGGAATTCACCTTCTTTTGCACAGCTAAGTAGAAAGCGAGTTCTCGAAAGTACATAAGGAGGTCACCATCGATGAAGTCCGGCCAATTAACGTGAAATTGAGATAGATCTCGGAACTCGTTTGGAAATACCTGGCTTACTAGTCGCAATATTGCCGCCCTGACGTGGTCCATGCCACCGGCAATGTTTGAAGTGGCCTCTCGCTGCGATGTCAAATCTTCATTGAAGCGACTAAACAACTTAAGGACTTCGTCTGCGTAGTCCTCTTCTCCCTGATAACCTTCCACCCTAACGGTTCCGTCACGAATGAATAAGGTGTATTCGATCTCACTTAACCTTGCCTTGAGATCCCTAGCCTGGGTGCAAAAGTCGGCAAACTCCAAACTTTTACTGATCGATCGGAGGCAGCCAGCAATGTCTACTAGTGCGGCGGACCTGAAATTTAAATCAGATAAGGTCATGCTGGCTTCCAGCAGCAGATCTATGTATTGCTGTGCAAGGTCCAAAAGGCGAAGTTCAACGTGTAGTCGATAACTTGACTTTTTTACGGAAACCGTGGCATCGGCTATAGCAGCTAGCTTTGCCGCAAAGGCCTCCAGGAGCGAATATGTGACGCTATCTCCCAGGTCAAAAAATACTGCCTGCCTGTAGGCTATTGTCTCGGTATCGTCAGGTAGTTCATGGAAGTATTTTTCCAACTCTGTGTTACTTTGTCCACAAAGTATCGACCCGATAATCCGGTCTAGATGAAGGTCCGCGATAGTTACCGCTGCAACTGCCCTTGAAGTGGCGGAGAACGGAAAAAGAATGCTCCTGAGTGTACCGTCTTTCGGCCCAGGCTGGACGCTTTCCTGAATCCCTTCCCTCCGAGAAGTCACTGAAATCGCCTCCCAAAGTAAAAGGAAAATTCAATCATCGCTTCGCCGGTGGCGCCCAGGCACCTCGATTCGATACTGGAGCAATTCGGACTATGGCTGAGAAAGGAATTTTCGATGAAGCCCAAAGCTCGCCTCCTTTTAGTTCGCGCCAACCAAAAGGAGCCATCAGCCTTGCGGCGCATATCGGCGAGCTCCATCGCCACCTGTAACCTTACCAGCCTGTCATCGGACTCCGATAATCCCCGTCGGTCACCATTCCAGTGCCTCCCTCATGAGTCATTCAGGGTGGGAAGCAGCAAACAACAGTTGACACTGTTCTATCCAGTATTCACTATACGTAACTGTAATGGCT
>JABEUO010000044.1 GCA_013044415.1 Acidimicrobiaceae bacterium | reverse complement strand
TTTTCTTTTTCTTTTTCCTTTAGTTGAGATTCGAACCACGACGAAATTGCGTCGTCGTATCGAGCAGTTACGGTAAAAGCTTTACGTGCCAGCCACAATCTGGTTTCCAGAGACACCTCGCCATTTTCGGTAATCTCAGCTAGCACCGCTGAGTAGTCGCTCGGATCTACCACCGCTGCAACAAATTTGCAGTTCTTTGCGGCCGCCCTGATCATGGTGGGTCCCCCGACGTCTATAAGTTCGATCCCCGGGTCGGACTCAAAAGGATACAGGTTTACTACTACGAGGTCTATTGGCGTGACGTCATGTTCAGCAAGGTCTTTTAGATGATCCGGGTTGGACCTATCAGCGAGGATTCCAGCATGGATTTTCGGGTGCAGCGTCTTGACTCGACCAGAAAGCATCTCGGTAAAACCGGTCAGCACATCGGTCGACACGTGATCAATATTGGCCTGGTTCAGTCGCTGAGACGTACCACCACTGGCCAGAATTTCTACCCCAGCTCGTCTTAGTCCCCTAGCAAAATCCTCGATACCAGTCTTGTCGTATAGGGAGAGTAAGGCCCGCAAATCTACCACCTGTCAGTGCACCGCTGTGACGCCAAACAGGTTAGTTGCACATTTTCACCTTGGGGTAATCAGAGGGAAAATCGAACGGTCTAATCCCGGGAGATATCATCGATGAACTGCAAAATGGCCTTCGGGTAGAGCACGCGCTCGACCGCCTTTATCCTCTCATGTAGAGTTTCCTCGGTGTCGTCGGGCAATACCGGTACCGCCTCCTGAGCGATAATAGGTCCTGAGTCGACTTCGAGCGTGGCTAGGTGGACGGTGCAGCCAGTGAGCTTGACTCCGTAATCTAGCGCCATCCTAACGGCATGCCAACCAGGAAACGATGGAAGCAGCGAGGGGTGTGTATTTAGAACCCTGTTTTTGTAGGCGTCATGAATGGCTTCGGTTAAGACCGTTCCGAAGCCCGCCATTGCGACAACCTCGATCCCGTGAGACAAGAGCGAATCGACTAGTTGCGATGTATAACCTTCACGATCAAAATCTTCGTTGAAGAGGGTTCTCTCGAGGAGTAGGGCCTCTGTGGAGTTTGAGCGGGCGACTTCGAGGCCTCGGCAAGGTCGATCGGAGATCACCAGCGCAACTTCAACGCCCGATTCATATATAGCTTCAAGGATCGTTCCAGAGCCAGACACCAACACGGCAAGTTTCATCAAACAGACACCCTAAGGTAAAAAGGACCGGCGACAGAGCCGCCGATCCTAAAACTGACATTTACTTGAAAGATTTCCCTAATTAGGGTGACTACAGGCCCTTTACGATGTCGACCATGATCTCGCCGGCTTCGGTTGGATTACGAGCCACATGCACTCCGGCTTGGGCCAGCGCATCCATCTTCGCCTGAGCGGTGCCCATGCCCCCTGAAACGATCGCACCGGCGTGTCCCATCTTCTTGCCCGGGGGTGCCGTGACACCGGCTATGTAGCTGACAACCGGCTTGGTGACGTTCTCTTTAATGAAAGCCGCCGCCTTTTCTTCGTCAGACCCACCTATCTCACCGAACATCAATACCGCCTTGGTCTCGGGATCCTGCTCGAAAGCGGCCAGGCAGTCGATAAATGTAGTTCCGGGAACCGGGTCACCACCGATACCCACGCAGGTCGTTTGACCAACTCCCTTCAAGGAGAGCTCATTTAGTGCCTGATAGGTGAGTGTTCCAGAGCGGGAAACTATGCCGACTGGGCCTCCCGCCAAAGCGATATCCCCTGAAGTTATTCCGATATTGCACTTTCCTGGAGAGAGAATTCCCGGACAGTTCGGACCAAGGAGCCTCGTCCCTGGATAGTTACGCCTCAGTACGTTGAATACCATCGCCTCATCTTTGGCGGGGATATACTCCGTGATGCAAACTATAAAACTTATCCCCGCTGCGGCCGCCTCCAAGATCGCCTCTGGAGCAAACTTTGGTGGAACTACGATGAAGGATGCGGTAGCGCCGGTAGCTGCGACTGCGTCTTGGACCGAATCGTATACCGGGACCCCTTCGACGTCCGTTCCCCCCTTGCCTGGGGTCACTCCTCCTACCACTTTGGTCCCGTAAGCCTTATTTCTGAGCCCGTGGAACTTGCCCTGGCTTCCGGTCAAACCTTGCACTATAACTTTGGTATTTTCATCAACAAAGATGCTCACTTCGAGGCTCCCTCATCTACGATCTCTACCGCCCTCTTAGCGGCTCCGATCATCGTCTTTTCGATTATGACCCCCCTAAGGTCGGCGTCGGCAAGTATCCTCCGCCCTTCGTCGGCGTTAGTGCCATCGAGCCGAATGACTATCGGGCTCCGCATCTCGACGCTGGAGAGGGCATCAACTATTCCCTTTGCCACCTCGTCACAACGGGTAATTCCTCCAAATATGTTCACCAGGACGACTTCCACCCTATCGTCGGTATTTATCACCTCGAGGGCCGCCGACATCACGTCTGCACCCGCACCACCCCCGAGGTCTAGGAAGTTGGCGGCACTCCCGCCGACCTGGTTGACGACATCTAGTGTCGACATCGCCAGGCCAGCGCCATTAGCGATAATCCCAACCGAACCCTCTAACCCGATGTAGTTCAGATGCTTCTCTTTGGCCAAGCGCTCCCGGCCATCGAGTTCCGATACTCCCCGGAAAGCATCCCATTCAGGATGCCTAAACGCTGCGGCGTCGTCTAAGGTCACTTTGGCGTCGAGTGCGTGAACCTTGCCTTGGGGCGTAAGGATGAGGGGATTAATCTCCGCCAAATCGGCGTCGCCTAGCGTATAGCACTCATAAAGCTTCACGAGGACACTTGCGACACCGTCGAGTGCCTCTTGATCGATTCCCGCCGACTTAGCGAGGTCCAATGCCTGGTCGTAGCTAATCCCGTCGATTGGATTAATGTGCAACCGCTTGATCGCCTCAGGGTCGGTGGCCGCCACTTCTTCAATGTCCACACCGCCCTTTGCCGAGACCATGGCGAGGTGCAGCTTGGCATTTCGATCCAGAGTAAAGCTGGCGTAGTACTCCTTTTTGATGTCCGAAGCATGTTCGATCCAGAGACGCTTTACCACGTGTCCCTTGATATCGAGGCCCAGGATAAACTCGGCCGCCTCTTTCGCCTCTTGCTCATTGTTCACTAGCCGGATTCCGCCCGCCTTGCCGCGCCCTCCAACCTGGACCTGTGCCTTTACGACGGCGGGAAACCCAGCGGCCTTAGCCTGTTCGATCGCCTCGTCTACGCTATCTGCCACCCCGCCCGGCGAGGTTGGTATGCCGTAGCGAGCGAAATACTGCTTCCCTTGATACTCGAAGAGATCCAACTATCATCAGCCTTTCATTCACAACACTAAAAAACGTATATCTTGGCTAGCCGTCCAAATAACTGCTAAGAAAGCTCTACTTCTCTCTCGTCAAGTGCCTTCTCAAGCCATTCAGAGATCTGAGGGAGGGGTGCGCCTGGGGTGAAGACCTCGGAGACTCCAGCACCTTTCAATCTAGGAATATCTGCGTCGGGAATGATCCCTCCGACGACGACTAGGACGTCGCCCGCCCCTTGCTCTCTTAGTCCCTCAACAATCCGAGGAACAAGTGTCAGGTGGGCCCCGGAGAGCAATGAAAGCCCTAAGGCGTCGGCGTCCTCCTGAACTACCGTCTCTACCACCTGCTCGGCGGTCTGATGTAGTCCGGTATATATAACTTCAAACCCGGCGTCCCTGAGAGCCCTAGCTATTACTTTGGCACCTCGATCATGACCATCCAGCCCGGGCTTTGCGACTACAACTCGATAACGACGTTCCACGGCCTCAAATACTACCCATCAAATCGAGTTGAGAAAAAACCCGCCCGACAAAGTGCATTTTTTGCCCTTCTAAATCTGAAGTCCACCAAAATTCCGACAGATGCCAAAACATCTCTGAAAGTTGAATAACGTATTACGTACCCGGCTCAAAGAGCTCCCGGAGCTGCTCCCTCTTCACCTTAGCCGTGTCGGTCCTAGGTAGAACAGACACTATCTTTATCTGCCGAGGTACCTTATAGTGCGCAAGATTGTCTTGACACCAATTAGCAATCTCCGCAACACTAACTCGACTCCTGGGCATCAATCGTACAGCGGCGACCGGCACTTCGCCCAATTTCTCGTCCTCTATCCCTAACACAGAGGCTTCTGCGACGTCCGGATGGTCCTCGAGTACCGCCTCTACTTCCCTGGCGTAGACCGAATACCCGCCGGACTTTATAACGTCTTTTGCGCGCCCGACGAAATAGACCGTTCCAAATGGGCCACGCCGAGCCAAATCACCAGTTCGCACCCAGCCATCGTTGGCCAAAATAGCGTCGGTGGCATTTTTGTCTTTGAAATAACCCTTGAGCGAGCCTTCATTTCTAACCCAAAGTTCCCCGACGGTACCGGGGGTGACCTCGGATCCGTTCTCATCAGACACCTTTAGCTCAGCGCCCCCGAATGGTATGCCGATACCAGCATTGTCGAGGAGTTCGCGAAATACCGCCGGTATAGCCGTCGACTTGAAGGGCATCGATGGGAACATACGGGTCGCCACCGCGCCACCGAGTTCAACCATTCCGTAGCCCTCTATAAAAGCCGCCGACCCAAATGAGGAGGAATAACCGAAAGAAGTCGCCGACCCAAAATCTTGAAATTTCCTCGCCAGATCTGTCGGCATTGCGTCCGCAGAAGAGTACCAGACGTTTATAGAATTCAGTCTCCTGTTCTCGGCTCCGGCCTCAAGCAGCAGCCGATACATAGCGGGAACACCAGCAAAAATCTGCGGCCGCCTCTGCTCAATGATGTCAAGCACGGCCTTAGGGTCAAATTTTGGAAAGAAGTAGACCTTATAACCGGCCATCGCCATCGAGAGCGCAAAGATAAAGCCCATTAGATGCGACAGCGGGAGACCAAAAGCTGCGCTTTGGGGTCCAACCAACCCGATGACGCCCATCAAGTTCAACCTATCCAGGAGTGCCTTGTGGCTAAGTTCCACCCCTTTGGGCCTTCCGGTTGTCCCTGAGGTGTAGAAAATCGCAGCGGTAGAGTGTCGGTCGATTTGGGTCTCGGGTTCGCCGAGATCACCGTATATCTGTGCGAGATCCCTAACCACAAGGGCAGGCTCGCACTCTTTGATTATCCGATCGACTTCGATCTTGGTGAGCTGATCGCTTAGAGGAACGGCGACCGCCCCAGCTCTGGCCACACCTAAACAGGCAAAAAAGAGGTCATAGCCGTTTGCGAGACTGATGACTACCCTCTGACCAGGTAACACCTCTTTGGCGACGCCGTTTGATAGTCGCTCGACTAACTCCTCTGCCTGAGAGAATGTGAACTGTTGTCCATCGATCTCCTCAACCATAACCCTTTCGGCGTACCGAGAAGCAACCTGCGACATCAAGTGACCTAGGGTATCTACAGAACTAATTGTCGCACCGACTGACATATCAATAAACACTTACTAACAGTCAACCAGTCTCTAAGGGTATCTCTGCCGTTAATAACACAAGCCAAGGCTTAATTTTATGTCGCTTATTTCTAAATAGACCAATCTCCATCCTCGAAGTCCGCAATGAAATGGCAAATCAATTGGGTCTTTGCTAGCTGACGGTCTTTGAAGGAAAGTGGTTCTACTAAAGAGATGTATCAGATCTTTTTCAACTTGGCGACCGAGGCGTCGAGTCTCTTTTGGCCCAAGCCGACGAAGTTAACTAAGACCTCCAGGCCGGAACCGTGGATTGACATATCTACTACCACTCCTTCACCGAAGCTCTTGTGGTAAACCTCATCTCCAACCTTGTAATCGGGCGTGGCCGCAAAGGATCCTCGATCAGTGGTTTCACCGCCGTAACCGCCCCACGGAGAAGCGCCCAGATTTCCACTTCGCCGATCACCCCTCGAATTGCCCCCCCTCCACTTAGTACCGTCAGATTCCTCGACTAGATCAACCGGGATCTCTTCGATAAAACGCGAAGGGGGATGGAACTGCCCAGTATATTCTCCCCCCCTTACCTGGGCCCTTGTAAGGTAAAGTTTCTCCTTGGCTCGAGTTATCCCGACGTAGCAGAGCCTCCTCTCCTCTTCAAGTTGCTCAGGGTCCACGAAAGACCGCATATGAGGAAAGACTCCGTCCTCGAGCCCAGATATAAAGACGACGGGGAACTCGAGGCCCTTCGCAGCGTGCAACGTCATCAAATTGACCTTCGACTCAGAGGTTGACTCATCGGCGGTCGAATAGAGGGCCGTCTCCTCCAAAAAACCTTCTAAGGACTCAAAATCAGAGGCTAGCCTCACTAGCTCCTCTAAATTCTCTAACCTCGACTCAGCTTCATGTTTCGGCTCAGAGGCTAACTCTTGGCGCAATCCACTTTCGACTAGAAGGTACTCGAGCACCTCCCTCGGTTTTGTCTGATTATCCGCCATCCTGCGCAGTTCTTTGATCAAATCACAAAACCGTAAGATTTCGACGGAGGCTCGACTAGACGCCGCAAATGCCTTTGGCGACTCGAAGGCTCGCAGGATCTCTATGCCAGAATCAATAGCGAAGCTGGTAGCCCTGGCGAGGGTGACTTCCCCTACCCCCCGCTTAGGAATATTTATCGCCCTTCTTAGGGAGACCTCGTCTGAAGGGTTCACCACAAGACGCAGGTAGGAAATCGCGTCTTTGATCTCCTTGCGATCGTAAAAGCGAGGACCGCCAACCACTCCGTAGGGAATCGACTGTCTAATCAACTGTTGCTCAATTAGGCGGCTCTGTGCATTAGCCCGATACAGAATGGCTATGTCGCCATAACTCCTATGGTCATTTTCAACCTCATGGCTTATCGCAGCTACTATTTGTTGCGCCTCCTCGGTATCGGTATCGGCCTCGATAAGCGATATGCGCCGACCGCCTTTAGTCTCCGTCCATAGGTTCTTTGCAATCCGTCCCCGATTGAAGGAGATTAGTGAGTTTGCGGCGTCCAAAATAATCGATGTTGAACGATAGTTCTGTTCCAACTTGATCAGCCTGGCATCCGGAAAATTACGCTCGAATTCCAAAATATTTCCGACATTTGCTCCCCGGAACCTATAGACCGACTGGTCAGCATCTCCAACGGCAAATGCCTGACGTGAACTGCGGGTGAGGTCCAAAAGAATCTGATTCTGTACACGGTTAGTGTCTTGAAACTCATCGACTAGTACGTGGGCAAATCGGGATTGGAAGTGGCTGAGGACTTCGGGGCGAGTTCGAAAAAGCTGGACTACGTTGAGCAGAAGGTCATCGAAGTCCATAGCGTTGTTCGACAGAAGCCTCCTCTGGTATTCGCGGTAGATTTGAGCCACACTCCTCTCAAAGGCACCGCTAGCAGAAAGTTCGAACTCCTCCGGCACGACCATGTCCGACTTCAAGGTTGAGATATGCTTGACCATCCCCTTTGGAACAAATCGCTTTACGTCATATCCGGCATCCACGATCACCTGCGACAAGAGTCGTGTTGAATCCTGTGTATCGTAAATCGAAAATCCCGACCGATATCCAAGTTCAGCAGCGAAGGTCCTAAGAATTCTGAGCGACGCAGAATGAAAGGTCGAGACCCAAAGTGATCCGGGAGTTCCTTCGGTGATGGCACCTAAAACCCTGGACTTCATTTCGGCCGCAGCCTTATTAGTGAAAGTTATCGCGAGTATCGAAAGTGGATGGACACCCTGGTGCAACAGGTAGGCAAAGCGCCTAGTCAAAACCCGGGTCTTGCCCGAACCGGCCCCCGCAACGACCAGAACTGGCCCACCCGAGTGGGTAACCGCCTCGAGCTGTGGCGCATTTAGGTCTCGGGTTAAATCTGTCAGGTTCATCGAATCCAGCCTAAGGGATCACTCCCACTCAATTGTTCCGGGGGGCTTTGAGGTGATGTCATAGACCACCCGATTCACTCCCTTCACCTCCGCAATGATGCGGGTCGAAATTCTCTCCAGCACCTCATAAGGGATCCTCGCCCAATCCGCTGACATAGCATCGTCAGACTCGACGGCCCTTAAGATAACGGGATTGGCGTAGGTCCTCTCGTCTCCCATAACGCCGACACTTCGCAGGTTGGTGGCCAGAATTGCGAAGCTCTGCCAAAGCTTTCCAGTCAGGCCGGCGGACTCGATTTCCTGAGATACGATCAGATCTGCCTGTCGCAGGGTGTCCGCCGCCTCCTTTGTCACCTCGCCGAGAATACGTACCGCTAGCCCAGGGCCAGGGAAGGGTTGTCGCCAGACCATCTTTTCAGGGAGACCAAGTTCTTCGCCTATGGCACGGACTTCATCTTTAAATAGGGCCCTCAGGGGCTCAATAAGTTCAAAATCCATATCCTCGGGGAGCCCCCCCACGTTGTGGTGGGATTTAATCTTGGCGGCATCCTTCGTCCCCGACTCGATTACATCGGGGTATAAGGTTCCCTGCACCAAAAATTCAGCCCGGCCGAGTTCGGGCCTAAGGTCTTCAAAGACCCTTATAAATGTCTCTCCGATTGCCTTGCGCTTCTGCTCAGGGTCGACCACTCCCCTTA
>JABEUO010000230.1 GCA_013044415.1 Acidimicrobiaceae bacterium | reverse complement strand
GCATTCCCCTTCGGTAAGGGCGGTGGCCCCTCATAGCGACCTGAACCCACCGAGCTAATTGATGCGAAAATGGCTGTCTCCCATGAGACACCTAGTGTCTCCAGTCAGAAATTCCTACCGGTAGTGGCTTGAAATACTTCTCCATCGACGGGAAGATCTCGTCTGCGGTCTTGATCCATTTGAAAGGTCGCGGGTCTTCGTTTTGGGTGATATGCCCCGGGAATAGAGGAGACTCCTGCAGCCTTATCCCTTTGGGAGGTAGCTCCCCTTATATAGGAAAGTCCGGCTAGTTGGATCAGACGGAGGAGTCATCAGCTTCGGATGCGTGGCATTCGACGGCTCAATGGGTGTGATGACCATCAACAAGTCGATAGTCGGGATCGGCGGTGAACCGAGCCATTGGCGTGCGCGAGCGGGATCGAGTGAACCATAAATCTCCCAGAAGAGCTAAAAGAATTTGATGATTCGAAGAACTACCAAGCTGAGCCCTCGTCAGCCGCCAGCTGCTAACCAATTGTTGCTGTGGAAATCGGCCCCGTTGTCCTTAAAGGTGAGTAGGCCGATCCTACTAATGCAGCGTCCATTTGCGGTATACCGCAATATGAGCCATGAGCCACCGTTTCCGAGCAGGTAGGTCAACTTCTTTGTGGGATCGGAGGGGCAATACCGGGTATACCAATGGCATGGCAAAAGTTATGGTTTCTCTGCCAGACGATCTTCTCTGGGCGGTGGATATTGAAGCAGATCGGCGGGGAACTACACGAAGCGGATACTTGCGGATACTTGCGGAAGAAGAATTGCGGCGACGCAGCATTCGTCGTGCGCTGAGAATGGCTGAGATCGACAAGATGGACGGATTTTCGCCAGGTCATGGAGGCGGAGCCGCTGATCTGGTAAAGATGACTCGGCCCGCACGTTGAAACTGTGGCTTCTCGATGCCAGCATTTTCCTCGCGAGTGAGAATTCGGAGGATAGGTATTACGGAGATTCCCGTCGGTTACTTCAAGGTACCGATCCTTTGGCTACCTTAGATCTCGTCTTCTATGAGATAACCAATGTGGCGGTTCATTCATGGCGAGATCCTTTGACGGCACATCGGCTTTGCGAACGCGTTAACGCAGTAGCCGACGATGGTGGACTTGTGCGCGCCGAGACCTCATTACTTGATAGCGCAGTTGATATTGCTGATGAACACGGCATCTCGGTGTATGACGCTGCATATGTAGCAGCAGCTCGTGTATTAGGCAGTCAACTCGTTAGTTGTGACGAGCGCGACCTGGTATCAAAAGGACTTGCCTGCCTCCCAGGTGTTGCCACCTCCAGCCAGGTAAATAACGAGTAGTTCTTCAGGCTCAGTTTGTGAAATGCGGCTGCACTTGGCCTTGTAGCAGTAGTATCCGCGATCAACTAAAGTGTCGGCCCGTATTTTCCACCCTCCCGCAAGGTCGTCCGACTGGATGCCTGGATAGCCCACTCCGGGCCATTGTGACTCGTGGCGAATCTGCTCCTTCAAGTTTAGGCAATCTCACCAAGGGCTACTGGCTGGTCGCTTCGGACGGAAGAGTCACATAAACATTCAGAAGGAAACCTTGAACAGCTAAAAGAAAATGAAAATGATGACGGGTCTCGGCCTCCTAGCCGTCGCTGCGGTTTCTTGTCGAGATTGTTGTTCTTGATACGATCTGCCTTGGAGATAAGATCGGCTTTTCTGTGCTTCTTCTCTAGTTCAGGCCGTAACTGCTTGTTAGTTTGGCTGTCGTCGGTCCCGGCCTGTCACCTATCTGATTTTTTGGCAGTAGTTAACCTGGCAATCCTCTATTTGGTTCGACAATGGTGGCAGCGTCCGCTGGCATCTATGTTTCAGGCAAGTCTCAAGTTGGCAATGTGTGAGCGTCGACTAATATCGCACTGTGGCTACAACTGTCGATCACGTCTCCTTATACCGCCGTTTTAGGCCCCAGCGCTTCGGGGAGGTCATCGGTCAGGACCACGTGACCACTGCCCTTAAAAACGCCGTCGCATCCGGCCGGGTCTCTCACCTGTATCTATTCTCTGGACCACGTGGTACTGGGAAAACCTCGACCGCTCGAATCTTGGCCAAGGCACTTAATTGCTCCTCGGTTGTCGATGGGGAACCGTGTTGCGAATGCCCCTCGTGCGTTTCAGTTCTCGAGGGACGATCATTCGACGTCGAGGAACTCGATGCCGCTTCTAATTCCGGTGTGGATTCGATTCGATCACTCATCTCAACGGTAGCGAATGCTTCTATTGGTGAGTGGAAGGTATACATAATCGACGAAGTTCACATGCTTTCAAATTCGGCGGCTTCGGCGCTTTTGAAGACTTTGGAAGAGCCGCCTGCCCGGGTGGTATTCGTCTTGGCGACTACCGATCCCCAAAAGGTGCTCTCTACTATTCGGAGCAGGGCACAGCACTTTGAGTTTAAGCTTCTCCAACCCAAACTCCTCGAAGACCTCGCCAAGAGCGTCTCGCTGGCAGCGGGGATAGATCTAGGAGAGGATGCTTTTGAATGGGTAGTGAAAAGGGGATCTGGATCGGCGAGAGATACCCTTTCCTTTTTAGATCAAGTCGCAGCCTTAGGCGGCGTACCCGGTGGATCCGCCGGCTCAATACCTAAGCTCGCCGCTTCAATTATTGGACTAGAAGCCGAGACGGCCTTTGAACTGACTATCAAGTTAACCGAGGATGGTTACGACCCACAGCGGATCCTCGAAGAACTTATGTCGGTTTCAAAGGATGCTTTTGTCGTTGTCGCTGGTGGAAAGGGTGATTCCGAGCTAATTTCAGAAGTGGCCAAAAGTGGCCATGGGCCGATCAATCTGGCGTCGATAGTGCGTTTTGTCCAGGGCCTAGCTCGGATTGCACCCTCCTTGAAAGACGCTATCGATCCAACTCTGATCCTCCAAGCGAGCCTTTTGGCACTCTGTGCTCCGCCACAGGGTGGGACCGGTGATGGCCGGAGGATCTCCGCTCTCGAAGCAAAGCTAGCAAAGCTCGAAGGTGAGTTAACCGAGTGGCGTAACGGAGATTCGACCAGCAAACCCAGCGAAATCAGGCCAAGCGAAATGAGGCCGAGCGAAAGGGCCGCAGGGAATAACCCGAGCGCCATGGCTGATTCGGCTTTCGAGGGAGGAAAAGAGTCAAGGCCACTACGTACGGAGGTTGCTCAAACTTCAGTATCGGGGGCGGTTCGTCCTCCGATCGGGGACCAGCTAGCCGGCATCAGGGCGGGCATGAAGGTCACTAGGCCACATGACGGGCGCGTGCAAGGTGAGATGCCTTCGGTAAGGGCCGAACCTGCCTCAGGGGAGGCCGTGGCCAAAGAGCTACACGAGCCCGAGGCCCAAGGATTACCCGCCCACGGTCTACCCCCCGAAGCGACTAACGAGGATTCGAAACCCGGCGATATCGGCGAATTGGATTCACTTTCCAAGCTCGAAGCGAAGATCGGATCTATCTTCAATCGGGATCGCCTTGCTGCCTCATTTAATGACGAGATCTTGACCAAAGTCTCACACAAGGCAAGGGCACGATTCGTCGCAGGTAGATGCCTCTCGGTGGTCG
>JABEUO010000229.1 GCA_013044415.1 Acidimicrobiaceae bacterium | reverse complement strand
CTTCATCGATCTCACCACCATCTGTGTATCCACCCATACAACTGATTAAATTGTCGACTTAAAGTGAGAAAACTTAAGTGAGAAATCACTAATAGTGGTGAAAAATGCGGATTGAAACTGACGAATGCTACGCCGTGTGAGGAAAAATATGGTCTGACCCGCGAATGTACCCAATTAGGTGGAGCGGTCTGGATACTCTTTTTGTCAATGCATTTGCGGTCGACAGTGATGCCTCCGCTCGGTTATTAGGGCTGTCGATATCCAAAGGCTGAAGGCAGAGTCATGATTGGCAGAGTCATGATTGGCAGAGTTGAGGTTGGATTTCGACCCAAGGCTCCATCGAGAACTAATCAGACTAAGTACCCCGCCGCCACGAAACCAGTGGACTGCCCTGAAAAGTTGAGCTCTGCAGCAAAGGACACAGCCTCTAGCTGGTACGGACGAGGGAGGCGACTAGGTGTCCCCTTCATACTGTGCCGAGAAAGGGAAGCTAGCCGAGGAGATCCTGGCCAAAGGGACCTCGCATTTTCCGACTAAGCGGTCTGTAGATTCGAGCTGTAACTTGGACCATTTGTTTGCTAAAAGCTACTCTTTTAAGCGCTCGGTCTTTAGAAGCCCTTCGAGCCTTGACTCGAATTCATCGTGGTCGATTTCGCCCTTTGCATATCTACTGCGTAACACCGAGAGGGGATCGGCTTCGGGGTGGGATATGTCACTGTCTGCTCCCTTTGAAGAGGCCAATGTGCCGTCGATTCCGTGGTGATTGTTTGAGGCAACATTGGAGCGTCGATGTGTGATCATGTAGGCGATCACCCCAGCACCCACCAAAATTGCAATGGGGTCGAAGAGCATCCAAGAAAATCCGCCACTCCAGTTCATCATGCTAGGGACTCCTTATGGTCGGGACCTACCGGATGCACTTGTCGCTACGGCAGAATCGAGCTTCGCTTGAGGCTGGTTCTCGATTTGCGATTGCGACGCAGCATCGAAAACGCGAAAGGCGACGGCCGAACACCAAAGAACAGCTATTGAGCGCATCTGGATGTCGCCGTTTCGCTTTTCAAGGAATACACCGTCCTTCACTAATTAGCGAGCCTAGCTAGTTCCCTCAAGCAAGTTTGCTTGGTTCGAGAAGGAGGACCTTTTCTGCCAAAGTCGGGTAAAAGGGCCCCGTCTTTTGGCGCTCCGCCCGGGCGAGGGAGTTGTCAGACTGGATTTGTTCGTCCCTCCTGGCCCGTAACGCCACTAGTGGCTCGGTTCCGGCCTTATGAGCAGGACGGGAATCTTACTGTGGTGCAGGACATATGCACTTACCGAACCGAGTAAAAGACTGGTAAAGCTGCCATGTCCACGAGTACCTATGACTACAATGTCGGCTTCTGTGTCTGCGACTTCGATCAACCTAACTCCGGGAGTCCCCTCGAGCAGCCTTCCTTCTATCTCGAGACCCGGGAACGCCGTCTTTGTTCCCTCGACTGCCTTGTCGACGACCTCCTGGGCAGCAATTTCAATTTCATTGATCGGAGCTACATATGCGGATCCGTAGCCGAAGTTTGGAATGAACCAGCTGTGCACGATCAGTAGCTTGCTACCCCTCGTCACGGCCTCGGACGCGGCGTATGAGACGGCCCTCGTAGCCGCTTCCGAGCCATCAGTTCCGACTGCCACGACGCCCTTATGTCGAATGTCCAAGTTTCTAATTTCCGCCATCTTGATCCTCCTTCTGCCATTATCCCTAGTTTGCTTCGGGATCCGAGGCTAAATATGTAATTCACTGATTAGCTTGAAGCTCCAGCCGTCGTTGGTGGGCGCCTGTTGCCCTCGCCTTTTTACCCATCGACCGGTCTTGGAGGCAGCACCACCACTGGTATTTTCGAATCCTCAATTATCCGATGTGCCGTACTCCCGAGAGAGGCTTCCCCAAGGGTGTGTCCACGGGTACCAACAACGATCAGATCAACCTCCAGTTCGCCAGCGATCTCCAGAAGTGCCGTCACCGGGCTACCTTCCACCAGCAGATTCTGATGCTTAACTCCTGAATTCTTCAATGGGGCGCACCAGATCGAGTCGAGAAGATCTGCCGTTATGTGTCTGGCCTCCTCGGGAGATAAGAACCTACCATCCTGCTCGATCGGCTTTAGACCCATTGCGTGAACCGCTATCACTTCAGAATTTGTCTGCTGCGCCAGGGCAATGGTCCAATTTAGAGCACCCAAGGAGTTGGCAGACCCATCTACCCCTACGAGTATCCTTCGTATCACGCTAATTCAACCTCTCTTACGTGACCCCACGCACACCAGCTAACTCTGTGGACACCGCGATGGTATCGAACTAATTGCCTCGCCTAAGTTGGATACTACTCCAGTTCAAGGTGACTTTTAACACTTGGACCTAATAGCTGGAAATGTATGAGTACGAATAAGATTCCTTCTTGTCTACTGTTCGTCGAGGTCGGCCCGGAATATTTAGGTATATTTGGCGGGGGATTTAGGTCTTTTGGCCCGTATCTTCTGTTCTGCCATATAGTCCGGCGGTGGGTAGGGTGTGAGTATGACAATTAGGGTATTCCTGGTTGATGATCATGAGGTAGTTAGGTGGGGCATTTCGAGCCTCGTAGACGCCGAGGATGATCTTCAGGTGACAGGTGAGGCTGGTTCGGTCCAAGAGGCGTTGGCGCGTATTGCAAGCGCCCGTCCTGACGTAGCGCTGCTTGACGTTCGGTTGCCTGATGGCGACGGAATAGAACTCTGTAGGGAAATCAGATCGACTTATCCAGGTGTCGCCTGTCTCATGCTGACGTCACACTCCGACGACGAGGCATTGTTTTCATCGATTCTTGCCGGTGCGTCCGGGTATCTCTTGAAGCAGATCAAGCTTGGTGACCTCGTGGATGGAATCCGTCGAGTCGCGGGGGGCGAAAGTCTCCTGGATCCGGCGGTCACGGCTAGAGTTTTGGCGAGACTGAGGTCTCCAAAAGAGGAGGATGACCCGCTTTCTAAGCTTTCAGCCCAAGAGCGAAGAATACTCGAATTAATCACTGATGGCCAGACGAATAAGCAGATTGCAAATGAGATGTTTCTCGCCGAGAAAACGGTCAAGAACTATGTCTCTAACCTGTTGGCCAAGCTATCAATGAGCCACAGATCGCAGGTTGCCGCACTGGGTGCCAGGTTGTCCGAACGGAAGAAGCTAGACGGTCTCGATTAGGCCTGATCAATCGGTAAAGTACTTGGCTTTATGATTGATGACTATTGGGCTGATGACGACCTTCTTCTCAGTAACGGTACTTTTGGCTCGGTTGTGTATTTACTCGGTTTCGCTTCCTTGGGCCACCCACGACCAACTTGCATAACGCCAACGAGTCGGCATCGCTGGATAGGGAGCTGTTCACGCCACTTCGCGAGGTTTGTCCTCTGCAGCTTGCTTCTTATCCTGAATCCCAGCCCAGCGATATCGTGGTTCGCTATAGCTGGGGAGCGTAATGCGACGAATCTCTTGGATGACGAGGTAGATACGGTCCAAAAAGGGGTGGCGATTTCCAAGGCGAGCGCCAAAGATAATCGAGAGTGTGCGCCGACAGAATTGTTCTATGGGAGTCCTTGGTTATTCAAGCCGACGCAATGCCGGAAACTGATGGAACCAGTTGTGGTCAGCTTTAGGGATCACCGGACCTTGCTCGGTTGAGTTTGCCTTGGTTTCCGCTTCTGCCAGATAGTTCTCGTATTCGGTAATTATCCCTCCGGAGTCGAAGTAGCTGGCCCGAATCAAATCGACCGATAACTCGATCAGCCGGATATCCCTCGGCAGAAGCAGGTTTCTATCCTCCTCGTCACTGAGTGAGCCGACACGATTTGTACGTGCGATTTTGGATCTTCCGACGACGAGCACGGACCACCCAATCTGGCTTGACGCATCGATGGAGTCCGCGTATAGGGCCACGACCGAATGGGAGAAACTGCGATGGAGTGGAGCAGAGTCGGGAGCTCGGAAATAGACCGATGAGTGGTCGACGCGAAAACTCAGCCGGGTAATAATCGGCATTGCGTTCTGTGTGAAGGCGACCTGGCCTATCCCTTTGGAGCCGAGCAGTTCAAAGCAGCGTTTGTCATCCAGATGAAAACGATTCTTTGCGCCTTGGCCCATTTCGATATTGTCCGACCCGGGGGAGATTTCCGCCAGGGCAAAAAGTCACAATACAAGTCTCAATACGAAGGGTCGCTTTGGGTCGTTAGTAATCCGAGGTCACTTTTTGTATCTGGCTTCCGGTGCCGCATTAGGACTAGTCGCCGGGGAAGAAGGCAACTCGCTTCTCTTTTTGGGTGGTTTGTCTATTGTCGGAAACCTTGTCGGAAAAGAGTTCGACCGCTCTAGAGAGGTTGACTGCGTGATCGCCGAATCTCTCGTAAAACCTAGCGACGAGGGCCAATTCCATGGCAACAGATATGCTTTTGATGCAAGAAACTAGCTCTGAGGCGAATGCCACGTGAAGTTCATTGACCTCTTCGTCAAGTGCTTCGATCACCGATATCAGTCGTAGATCTTGGTCAGCAAATGCGTCGGTGGCCTTTCTCCACATCGTTGTACCTATGTCGCCCATCTGATCAATAATGCCACGGCAGCGAGGAGAGAGTTCCTCGCTTAGGTTGGAAAGCGCCCTCCTGGCTATATGCTCAGCGAGATCCCCGGACCTTTCGAGTTCAGGAATCATCCTCAACACAGCAAGAAGATAAAAGCGGTCGCTCTTTGTCCCAAACTCATCCACTAACTCCCTAGTTACGGAGCTTTCAATCTCTCGGTAGAGGTGATCGACTTCCAGGTCACGCTCGACGATCTTTCTGGCGGCAACCTTATCGCCAGAAAGGAGAGCGTCAGTGGCCCCGGCAAAACTGTCGCCAACCAAGGCAAACAGCTCGATGACCCCCTGATTTATATTCTTACGGTCCACAACACCTCCACGCTAGGCCGTGGATTGACCTAGAAACACAAGCCTAACCTAGTTGTTGATGCAGGTCATTAGCTTTTCAGTGCAAACTTCAGCAGTTAGTTAGGCTGGCCGAGACAAGACTGACATGAACCTTGGATCCAAGTCGGATTATCCCGGAGTCTTCGGCCCCGTGTTCTGTCTACATCGGAGGTAAATACGTAGAATCCAAGTTGACTAGCAGCGCTTAGCGGAAAAGGTCGTAATTTAGTGCCACTACCGCCAAGTATGGGGATCTTTTTGGTGGGTGATTAAAAACCGTTAGGGCAGGGGCAGAGTTTAGGCAGAGCGACGGGTTATTCAAGCCTTGGCACTGATGTCTCATCGAAGGTCGACTTTGAATGCATGGACCGTTTGGGGTTGATAATTGGGTGATCGGTACTCGACGTGGCGTAAGGAACTCGTTGTGGTGTTTCTGTGCAGGTCATAGAGAGTAGCTCGACTTAAATTGTTGGTAGTTGCGTCATCCTCGGGCATCATTGGCCCTTTTAGCTACCCTGAGCCGCGGGCCCTGCAATTAAGTCTTGAATGAGTTTTTAGTGGAACAAACAGGTCCAAAACCGGCTCTGAGCTGAGTACTTCCGCCCGGGGTGGAAGTCCAAAATTAGGGTGGAGTGCTATTGCACTTCGAGCGGCCAGAAGGTGACCAGTGCTAACTGCCGCGCCAAAGGACCTAATGATTACGTCGATACCTAAATCGCAAAGGCGGCGGACGGAGGTTCCGCTCTGGCCACGATCATCGGATGAAGGGACCGAGGTCCCTTCATCACTTTTTGTCCTAGCCGATTCCGGTATCGTTTACTCCGGGATATTTCCCATCGTGTCGGCGTTTTTCTTCGCCTTGGCGACCAAAGATGGAATTACCTTGTCCAAGTCTTCAACTTTCCATCGATCTTGGATGTCGGCACCGGGGCCAGCGTGCCAACCTTCTGCGACGTCAATGTGTCCACCGTATACATCGAAGACCCTGCCGGTAATTCCCTTTGACGCAGCTGATCCTAGCCAGACGACCAATGGTGATACGTTTTCAGGGGCGAAGGGGTCGAACTTTGCGGGATCCTCCTCGTGGCTGAAGATGCCGAGGTTTTCGGTCATCCTGGTAAGTGCGACCGGCGCAATTGCATTCACGGTTGCACCATAGCGGGCGAGTTCCTGCGATGCGATGATGGTAAAGGAGGCGATACCAGCCTTTGCTGCGCCATAGTTAGCCTGACCAACGTTGCCATAGATTCCCGACGAAGAAGCGGTGTTTATCACCCGTGCGTCGACCTCAATGCCGGCCTTAGTCTGCTCCCGCCAATAGGTGGCCGCCCACCTTGTCATTGCGAAGGTGCTCCTTAGGTGGACCCTAATTACGGCGTCCCACTCGGCATCGGTCATGTTGATGATCATGCGATCACGCAGTATGCCTGCATTGTTTACTACGACGTCGAGCTTCCCAAAGGACTCGATCGCAGTGTTCACTAATTTTTGGGCACCTTCCCAATCAGACACGTCTTCACCGTTGGCTACGGCCTTGCCACCCATGGCCCGAATCTCTTCAACGACTTCTCCGGCCGGACCGGTGCCAGATCCCGATCCGTCAACCTCAGCGCCCAGGTCATTGACCACGACGGAAGCCCCTTGCCGAGCGAACTCCAGTGCGTGGGCTCGGCCGATACCTCGACCGGATCCAGTGACGATTACGACGCGTCCCTCGCAGGCTTGACCCATTTAGACGTCTCCTTAGCGTTTAGTTACCGATTAGTAGCATTGCAAATGCTAGGGGCTTTTGAGCGAAGATCCCTCCAAAAAGCTGACTTTTTGGAGCTAATTAGGTTGAAGAAAAGTTATTCCCGAAGGTGGTGTCGTCGCATTTTCCGATGCTATCTGGACCAGAATTTCGGCGACCGCCCTGGATGCCGCCGAGTCGAGTGATTTCGCTAAACGGGCAAAACCTATTCTACGGGGAGCGAGATCCTTTATTGATATCGATTTAAGGTGGTCCATCTGATGCTCGGGTATCGATGAACTCGGAAGGATTGCGGGTCCGAAGCCGTCCATCGCCAATGCGGCTATCAGCCTCAGTCCGTCAACTTCGGCCTTCGACTCAATCTTGACTCCATGAGTAGCGGCGACTGCGTCTAATTCGTCACGGAAGCCAGTTCCTTTTGGCGGCGTAATGAGCTTGACATTCGCCAGATCAGAGACGGAGATTTCGTCGGCGTTTGCTAAGCGGTGGGACTTATCGACCAGCAGAACTAGCGATTCGTCGAAGAGCGGATGAAACTCGAGTTCACTCGCTCCAATCGGCCTGTTGATCAATGCGAGGTCGACTCGACCGACGTTAAGACGGTTCTGTAGTGACGAAGATGTCCCTTCAGAGATCTCGAGTTTGACATTGGGGTGGGCAATTTGAGTCCTTGGGACCAAAAGCGGAATCATCCACCTAGCAGTCGTTCCGATCATTCCGATTCTGACTCGACCGTGGAGATCTCCGGCCATCGCAGAAAGATCGGATTTTATCGCTTCGAGCTCGGCGAGGAGGCGCCTCGCCCTATTCGCCACCAGCGCACCCTCCTCGGTTGGTATTCCGGTGCGCCTATCAATCAAGATGAAGCCGACCTCAGCCTCGAGCTTGGACAGGTGGGTTGACACGTTGGATTGAACCGTTCCTAGCGCAGCGGCAGCCGCCGAGAAACCCCCGTAATCCATCACCGCGACCATCGAACGCAATTGACGAATGTCCATGTGACCCCTTATCTAATTAACAGATAGAGAATATCGCACGCTAGATGGAAACTCGCGCTCTGATTCCGACGATAATGGTTAATAGCAGATTGAATCCCCCCTCAATCTGGACATTTCGAAGGAGTTGGCATCCCCCCGCCAACTCCTTCGTGTTTAACCCAAATGTTTTGCTTCCATCGATGATTCCAGTCCGGGTCTGGTGTCCGGGCCCTTATTGGATCGATCGTAGTAACCTCAACTCGTGTAACTTCCTTTTAGGCTTGTCATACTTGAAGGGTCATTGCCCTTAGTGCGAGGCAGATTGAATGTCTGATACTGAAACCAGAAAGAGGTTGTGGTCCGTTTCCGAGAAGTTGATAAGGAAGCGCCTGGCGGTCGTGGCCGCCCGTGCCTCGGCTTTTGGCCTCCGTTTTTTCAAGCTTGGTCAGGGCCAGTCACTCCCTGGTAGGATCGCTTTGAAGGTCGACCCGCAGATCCTGGCACACCTCGCTGGGCCCCTCGAAGTAGTCCTGATCAGCGGGACTAACGGAAAGACCACCACTACCGCTCTGCTCGCCTCTGGACTTGAACGCTCCGCACCTACCATAACCAATGCCGGGGGCTCAAATATGACTGGAGGCATCGTTTCGGCGCTTATTGACGGTATTTCCCAAAATGAAGCTGCAAGGTTCGCTGCCCTTGAGGTTGATGAGATCTACCTGACGCCGGTGTGTAGAGATATCGTGCCAAAGGCGATCGTCTTGCTTAATCTGTCTCGTGATCAACTAGATAGAACCCAGGAAGTTAGGAAGATAGCACGAAGGTGGAAAGCTCTGCTAGGAGAATTCCCCGGGGTCAAGATAGTGGCAAATGCCGACGACCCGCTGGTTGTGTTCGCAGCCTTGGAGGCTCATGATGTCACCTGGGTTGCGGGCGGAATTTCCTGGACGGAGGATTCTCTAGGATGTCCAGTCTGCACCGGGAGAATTACGTTTTCTGGTGGCAGTTGGAGTTGCGACTGTGGCTTCTCAAGGCCCGAGGTCTCCTGGCAGCTAAGTGGCGATTCGGTGGTGACTACCCCCGAAGGTACCATTTCGCTAGGTCTATCTATCCCTGGGGCGTTTAATGTCCGAAATTCGGTAATGGCCCTCGCTGGGTGCGCTTGCCTTGGCGTTGCACCCGAACTCTCCAAGAATGGGATGGCGCTTGTTAACTCGGTTAGCGGGAGATTTCAGACTTATCCGCTTTTAGGAACCGATTCACATGTGATGCTGACGCTGGCGAAGAATCCCGCAGGGTGGGTCGAACTGATTGCGATGGTCGATTCTTGGGTCAAGGACCGGGCAATTGTCATCGGCCTAAATGCAAGGCTCGCCGACGGAAGAGACCCGTCATGGATTTGGGACGTCCCATTTGAGGTCTTTGCTGGACATTCGGTCGTGGTCTGTGGTGAACGGGCAACAGATATGGCCCTTAGGTTGCGCTATGCCGAAGTAGATGCCCTGGTAGTCCCGGATACATACTCGGCGATCGTGGTGGCTTCAAAGAGGTCCAGTGATGTAGTTGTGCTCGCCAACTACACCTGTTTTCAAAGTATTCGCAAAGATCTCGAACGTATTGGCCCTCGAAACGGGTTCGCAGGCACCCTCGTGGGTGTAGGTAAGTATTTGGCAAAAGGGAGAAAATAGTGGGCGATTCGATCTCGATTGTCACGGTTTATCCCGACCTTTTGGGCACCTATGGGGACGGTGGTAACGCAAAGGTTCTCGCAGCGAGGCTCAAACTTAGGGGCATTGCCGTAACTAGCCTTGAGGTCAGATCGTCCGATCCGCTGCCGGCGGGTGCCGACATCTATTTGGTCGGAGGAGGCGAGGACTCTCCGCAGGTCGAAGCTTCAAAGATTCTGAGCAGGACGAGGGTTTTGCACCGAGCAGTCGAAAATGGTTCCTACGTGCTAGCCGTATGTGCCGGTCTGCAGATCTTCGGAGAATACTTCGTAGATTCCGAGGGAAACGACGTTCCAGGCTTAGCGATCCTCGATTGCCGCTCGTCGAAGATGCCTGGTGCAAGGGCGGTGGGTGAACTCCTCGTCAAAACGGAGATTGACGGAAAGGAGGAGCTGATAGTTGGGTATGAAAACCACGGCAGCTCCACTCAGCTAGGTCCGGATGCCAAGCCATTTTCACGAGTGGTAGTCGGAGTCGGAAATTCAAGGACCGCCAAAACCGACGGAATTCGTTATAAAAATGTCATAGCAACCTACATGCACGGCCCTGTTTTGGCGAGGAACGCCGAACTCGCCGATTCCATCCTCCGGGGAGTATTTGGCGAACTGCCCGCTATTGCTGACCGTTCACTGTCCAACTTGGCGAGACAGCTACATCGGGAGAGGGTAGCGGCAGCGCTGAAGTCCCGCAAAGCAAAGTCAGTCGGAAGGGCGACGGTCGGATTGCCAGGCCGGGAGCGCTGAAGGTTCGATTCAAAAGTGAGTTGGCGGTCTGTGAAGGTCTTGATCGGCCAGTTTACTTAGG
>JABEUO010000228.1 GCA_013044415.1 Acidimicrobiaceae bacterium | reverse complement strand
ACTGGCTTTTAGTCCATCTATTCCGTTTTCAAGGAGCTACTCGGCACTTCTTCGATTGGTGCCCCCCAATTACTTGGGAATACCAATATAAGCTCGCTCCGGCTGGATCCGTTCACTTTATCGAAACTTTTCTAAAACTACCCGTCTAGCAGCTACTTTGTGAGCCTCCTTCGCCAAAAGTACGAGCTTCGCAGCAACAATTCCTACGTTAGCTCCCTAGTAGGCCGAGTTTTTAGAACTGATATATTACATATTGGGACCCAAAAGCCGCTCGACTGATCGACGTTAAGGCGTCACGAGACCGCCTGATGGATCGCCTGGTACTCAGAGAAACAGAAGAACCGCTCGCGATGCACCTCGATGTTTCACCAAAGGAAGGTAGAACTTGCGTTGTCCCTGACTTTGCCCCTTGCCATGTCACTTTTTCTTTAACAGATTTGACCAACCAAGACATTGGTCTGGACAAGAGAGGTAGGTCGGAATAAAAAGTTGTAGCAAGAACCTCAGAAAAAGTTTGCCGACGCGAACTTGGTGACAAAAATCCCCGTTCGGAAGGATGGAGCGATCCACTCCCAAATACTCGAGCAAACTTGGCTTCGTTATTAAGGTCCGAGAAGGTCATTTTAAATGAGGACCCTCCATGATCGGTAGGCTGAGCCAAGCGGCCCACCATTGTTGCAACGCTCTTTGGCGTCCCCTTAGGCCTTAGCTCTGCCGCTGGTGGGGGTGAGTCCGCTTCACCTCGCCATTAGAGGGACTTACAAGCCATTAGAGGGACTTACAAAATTCGCTTATAGGTGTCCGAACCTGATTGACCTTGGAACATTTCCGCCCTGCGTTGCATATACGCCGGCGAGCTGTTTCACAGTTGGCTCGCTGTGACCGTAGGACTTAAGTACAACCTGGAGATCATCGCAGGCCCCTTTCACCAACTCACCGCAGGCCTCCACTCGTTCCGGTGTAACTCGAGAACTCGGACCAGAAATTGAAATACTGGCGATGACCATGCCATCTTTACCAATTACCGGTGCGGCCACACCGGTAAGGCCAACCTCCAACTCCTCGTTGGCGATTGCATATCCCCTGATGCGGATCACTTCAAGTTCTTTTCGGAGCTCGTCGGGCTGGGAAACACTTCTCTCGGTTGGAGAAAGTAGCGTCCTCGAGAGATACTCGTCCAGGTCGGCCTCATCGGACCAAGCCAAAAACACCTTCCCATCAGAGGTGCAATGAAGCGGGGTTCTCATGCCAATCCAGTTCATATTCACGATCAGCCTGTCGGGGGTAACCTGATCAAGGGTCAACGACCAGTCACCGTCCCTTACCGCTAGCGTCGCCGTTTCTCCCGTGCTCTCGGCCAATCCCTGTAACACCGACCTCGTCGATTCAAGGAAACCGACTCTAGCCAAACTTGCGGTCGAGGCTTGAATAAACGCCAATCCGAGGGTATACCGCTCCGTCACAGGCTCTTTGGCCACGAAACCATATGCGAGCAAGGTCCCTAACAGTCTCGACACGGTAGCTTTGTGCATTCGCACCTCTCGACTGAGTTGGTTTACTCCAATAGGCTCAGATAAGGTACTTATATACGAAAGAAGCCGCAAAGCCCGCTCTACCGACTTGACAGTCGCCGGCTCAGTTAGAGACTCTTCCTCATTTACCATTTGATTGCTTCAACTCGCCCAATTCATGTAACTCTCTTCTAACTGGGAGGACTATTTGTTACTCGTCACCCAGACCGGGGATGACCAAGCCATCTCACCATCCACCAGAAAGAGTCGGACGTAATAGGCGTGATCTTCAGTTATTGCTTCCCGCCAGGTGGTTGAAAAGTCGGTGGTTTTCATGCTCTGGAGCCCTCCAGTCCCCAGCTGGACGGCCAGTCGCATCTTCCCATCGTCGAGGATCGTGACCCCACGATCACTAAGTATTGAACCAAGTTCAACTTTGGATCCTCCTGGCACTAGGTCTATGGCCAAAATAGCGTCCCGCCTGCCTATGACGGTCATCTCGACCCCACCTCTTTGTGCGCCATACTGCGAAGAGAAGTTACGAGTATGGGCGCTCCATCGCACGAAGTCCTCGCCGACCTCTACGATTTCTGGAGACCAAAATGGCGTCAGCAAGACCTTTGCGTCGCCATAGAGTCGAATTCCCCCCGACCAATCGATAGTTGGAACCGCCAAGTTGGTCCACTCGATGCGCAATGGCACACTGATCCAGTCGTTAGGTAAGTCAATTTCCGGCTGGAATGTCTTTACGGTCTCGCCGTCTCGGACGATATCGACCCTTGCAACGTCTGTATACCCTTTGGCATGGACATCGATCTTTACTTCATCGGTCGGCCCGGTTTCAGAACCCATAAAGGCATCATTTAGCCGCACGTCTAACACTATGTCCCTAGTAGTAGCGGCAATTGTTCGGCGGTCATGTAGTGCAGAGAATATCGACTTACGATCTAGGGAGTCTGCAAATGCGCCTACGTAGCTGGCCCCGTTTCCATGATCCGATGATGCGATGAAGCCGAATCGATGCCCCCTCTTCAAACCATCGATGACGAAAGTGTTCGCCAAAGTGCCATCTGAGTATTGTCGGAAACAGCCGTCCATTTCGTAATTCCCGCGACAGGCTTGAAAGATCTCCACGAGCCTCATCAAAGCATCGTCACGATAATTCCAATCAAAAGGAACCATTGCGGACCCTGGATGATGGGGAATGGTAATGACCCGCTGATCGTCCAGTTCATGAAGGTGCTTCCACAGACCATCAGGTTTCTCGGTCAACTTTGCGCTGGAAGAGAAGATAGCTACACCCCTCTTCAGCGACTCGTAGATCACATTCTGATGCCCAGTACCACCGGTCCACTCAAAACCGTAAAATGGAACAAACACGTCAGGTATATGGAGCACGTCAGCGATCTTTTGAATCATCGCCCACTGGTAGGTAGATGTATTTTCTGCATGGTCCGTTACGGCCCAGAAGTCGTACTCGCAAACATCCCAGGCATAGTGGTAGAAATCATCTAGGGTCGGTTCGTCGCCAGCCGTGCAACGGCTAATCAAGGAATGTCTATGGAGGTCTCCCCAGTAGAGGGAGTACGCTTTATCTCCAACCTGGGTGGTATACCGCTCCGCCTTTTTACCGTTCCTTGCGACCACCCAAGGTCGGTCGTAGGGAGACCCGACCTTGGGTGGAAGGGCTTTGAACTCAGCTAAAGTACGAAGCTCACCTACTCGCCTCGCCTTCTCGGCAGGAGAAGTTGCAAGCACAGAGAGGGTCCCTACTCTGATTCCACCGGGACGATCGACGGTATTCCAAATAACTTCGCCATAATGTTCGCGTAGCTCTGGCCGCTCGGCACCGCCGAAACCGTCTTGCCATTCAAGGCTCTGTTCCCGCCTCCCATCCTCCTTCCAGGCAACCGCCAAAACGTCGCTATTTGATGCCAGTGCTACCTCTTCGAGTGGCCCATCACCTCCTTCGAAGTGAACAGGGCCCGTCCAATCACCGGATTCGAATACTTGAACGACGCTTTCCCAGTAATAAAGCATCAGCGGCAGGCGCCTTATGATGCGATAGGCGACCACCACCTGGGACCCGTCGACAACGCAAAGCTTCGGCAGTGCCGAAGGTGACATCTTGTGCATTGCGCCGGGTCTCGGCTGCTCATACCACTGGTCCGAATCGGCGCTCAAGGTATAGACCTGGATATCCGCAGTAACGTTTGGTGAAAGGTCGGCCGGAATTGCCCTACCATCCGCCTTGGTCTGGCCCGCTACCGACTTACCCAAATCCTCCAAAGATCTCAGTCTGGTGGGTCCAGACCCTCCATGGCCACCAAGTATCACCCGATCGGACGCACACCATATCGTTCCGTCATCGGTAACCGCAAGGCTTGGGTGGAGGGAGTAACCCGTCTTGTCAGAGAGTACAAATCGTCGATCAGGGTCACTCGGTCGCCTAAGCAAGACAGCGGTGACGTACCCAGAGTCTCCATAGCTTGTCCACGCATAGCAGCTACCACCCTCGGGGAGCGCGACTAATACTGGGTCCCAAACATTCCTCTCGTCTTCGAGGGACAGGCGCTCGGTTTTGGACCAGACTCCTGATGAGTAACGCTTGGTCACTATGGCGAAGCGACGATCGACCAGTTCCTGATAGCAACACTCGATTTGCCCGTCGCTATGAACCGTGATTTCTTGATTAAATGCGCTCACGCCGGGTGTACTGAGCAGTTTTGGCTGGCTCCACCCTTCGCTGTCATGCCTGACATACCAGACACCCATCTCTTGGTTGCGGCGATAGCCGTAAAACACCCATGGCTCCCCATCGGCGTCGGTAACCACCGACGGGCGTAGGCAATCACCAGGAGTTCCAGAAACCGACACTGACTCATCCAAGCTCTCGCCATAGCGGCCAAGTTGTTCGACCAGTATCTGCTCGCCCGCCCCCTCGGTCCAACGTATAGTCGCAAGGACAAATCCGGTCTCCGTCCTCGCCAAAGCTGGTCGTGCGGTTGGCGAGGATTCCGAAATTCTGCTGCTTTTAATACGTCGATACCCCGCAAGGGGTTTGAGATTCTTCAATAGGGCATCGGCGGGCCTCAAGACCTCCGGTAGTACCCCTCCGCCCTCATCGATATCGGTATAGCGAGCTGGGTCAGGATCGATGGCATCGAGCACCTCCTGGACTTCGTAGCCATCATCCATCGCCTCAAGGAGGCGTCGAATGAAACTCTCCACCAGTAGGTGACCCGATTTCGCACCCTTTTCTGTCCCACCTACGGACAGCATTTCGTCGCTTTCGCCAAACTCTCCCAAACCAATACTCCTCAACTTGATAAAACTGATGGCTTACCTTTACAAAGGACGCTGAGCTATACGAGTCCCTGCTGCTTCAGCCAATTGGCCGCCACTACGTTTGCTGGTAGACCATTGATGTCCACTTGCGAATTCAGCTCTGTAATAACCGGGGTTGTCAGTCGCGATAGTACGTTCTGCATTAACTTGCCGATCGCCGGGTATCGATTGAGCACACTCAGGCGAATTGTCTCGGCACCGTTATAGAGCGGGAAGAACTTCTTGGTGTCCTTTAGTACAACTAGGTGGTTGGAAACGAGTCGCGCATCGGTGCTGTAGGTCTCGCCAAAATTACACGGGCTACCCGAACCGAGGCTGGAATAGATGAGCCCTAGTGCTTCTGTCTTCAAGTTAGCACCGGGGAAGGTAAATCCGTAGGCCGACTCAAGGCCGGGTAGTCCATCTGGCCTAACCGCAAAGCTCGAAGTAGAGCAGAAGGTAGCTACGCTCGGGTTGGTCTTCACTAGTTTTGCCAACTGAGAAATAGTTGTGATGTGATACTTCTTCGCCACTGCAGAATTTGCCGCTACGTCGTAGGTGTCATTAAAGGGTGATGGTCCGATCCACGCAATCTTGTTCTGCGCCCTATCCATCGCATTTAGCTGCTGGAATAGTGCCTCAGAGTTAGTAATCGACGAGGTCTGCTTCAGGTACACTACCCAGCCGGTGCCCGTATAAGAGGGAAACATGTCGATATTCCCAGCTAGTTCCGCTTGGCGAATCGTATCCACGCCCGCGATGTCGAGCTTCGACGTCACATTAGCTCCGGCTGCTTTAAGTGCGTCAACCGTGATGTACCCCATAAGGAGCTCTTCGGTAAAGTTAAGCGAGCCAACGGTAATGTTCGCTCCTTTTAGGTTATAGTTCGCAGCGATGCTGTTGGCGGGGGCTGCGGACGTTGTAGCGGACGAACTAGCAGCGCTGGACGAGGAGCAGGCCGAGAGGATCAAGGAAGCCGTAGCTATCGATCCGACTGTCAGTGCCGCTTTGGATCTGAAACGGACACTGCCTAGGGAAATACGCTTGGTCAACTTGACCATTTCATTCTCCTTTCATTAGAGAAATTCATTAGAAACTTTCACTGGACAACTTCATTGGAGTAATTCTTAAGAGACCGGACATCGCCGTTAGCAATTGGATCAGCTGGGGGACAAGACTTCGCCAGCGACCATTACTACCCAGTCCAAAGCGAGGGCAAAAACAGCTACCAGCACGCTCCCGGTCACGATTATTGGTGTTCGATCTACTGCGATTCCGGTAGTGATCATCGTTCCTAGACCCCCACCGTTGATAAAGGTCGCCAGTGCTGCGGTTCCGACGTTTAGAATTATCGCAGTCCTAACCCCGGCCATGATCACCGGGACCGCTAAAGGAAGCTCAACTCCTACCAAGATTTGAATGGGACGCATTCCGATTCCCCGCGCAGCCTCCAAGATGGACTTGTCTAACCCGTTCAGTCCAGTTACCGTATTACGCAATACGGGGAGAATCGAGTAGATAATCAGGGCATAAATTGCGGTCCTTGCCCCAACTCCGAGCACTAACGCTGCGAGAATCATCAGTCCGACGGGGGGTGCCGCTTGGCCCAGGGTCGCCAGGGCGGTGACAACGCTATTTGCCACTGGTGCCTTCTTACGAGTCAGCAGAATACCGAGCAGGACCGCAAGCACGGTAACTACCGCTGACGAGATAAGGGTGAGACCCAGCTGTTGGATCAGCTCTGATCTAATGACCGACCAGTAGAGGCTGCGGCGATCGATACTGTCCAATTGAGTGCTATGAAGGTATAACACCAGTATGGCCAGGATCAAAATTAACATCAGGGGACGGAATGCTACGTGGCCGAACTTACGTACCTTCCTTCGCTTCGACGAAGACCCGGACGAACCTAATCCAGGTACCTCGCCTTTTTGGTCGAGGGGATGAAAGTTCTCGACTGAGGTGGGAAAGATACTCATTTGTCGACGCCAATTATCGAAGCTGAGGATCCGGCGAGGGGGGCCAGCGACCTCCGAATGCCCTTTAGGTCTATTACCCCTTGGAAGGATTCGTCTCCGTCAACCACTACCGCACAGTCGTGGGGACAGTACACTATCTGCGTTATAGCGTCTCGTAATGAAGTCACCTCTAAGTCGAGCGTACAGTCCAGCTCAAACCTCATCGACTCGCCGTTGCCATCTAAATAGATCCAGTAACGTGGCCTCTTTGCTTCGTCGAGGACCAAAACCCTGTCTTTTCCACGCCCAAGTGCCTCGGCTAAAGCTACGAGTCTCTCGTCTTGCCCCATCTCTTCCGAAATAGTCGGCCACGGATCCAATGAAACGTCGCGAAGCTTCACACAAGACAGGAGCTGCACAAGCCGCCCCGTACCGAGCATCGATGAAACGAATGCATCCGCCGGGGCTGAAAGGACTTCCGTAGGGGCGCCGACCTGGGCGATCTTCGACTGGGGCCCAAAGATCACCACTCGGTCGGCGAGACGCATGGCCTCGGCCATGTCGTGGGTTACAAAAACGATCGTTTTACGTATGCTCTGTTGCAAACGGAGAAACTCGTCCTGCAGCGATGTTCTGGTTATGGGGTCAACCGCCGCAAAGGGCTCATCCATCAGGAGAATTGGTGGATCTGCGGCCAGAGCCCTCGCCACACCCACCCGTTGTGCCTGTCCCCCGGAAAGCTCCCGAGGGTAGCGGTCCCTGTACATTGACGGTTCAAGGCCCACCATAGATAGGAGCTCGTCTATCCGGTTGGCCGTACGATCCTTTTTCCATCCGAGGAGGCGAGGAACCGCCGCGACATTTTCAGCTATCGTCATGTGCGGAAAGAGGCCAACATTCTGTATCACATAACCGATCCCCTGGCGGAGACGGTGCGACGGTAGATCGTCGACATCTAGGCCATTGATTAGAATCTGGCCGCTCGACGGCTCAATGAGCCTATTTATCATCTTGAGCGTGGTAGTTTTGCCGCAACCTGATGGACCCGTCAGTGCGACGAACTCCCCCTCCGCAATGGAAAGAGTCAACTTGTCCACTATCGGTGCGCCAGCGTCCTTGTAATGCTTAGACACGTCGCGAAGTTCTATTGCGGATCGCCTGGGCTTTACCCCGGAATCCACCTGTGATGCCTCTTGTGGTGATAGATCCAATGCCACCTGCATGTCCCCTTACCTTGTCTTCTAGCGAATGCCCGGTGAAACCGTTAGTCGAGAAATCAGCCAAAAAAGGCCGTCGAGCGCAATTGCGATGAGAAGGATCATGATCGTTGCGCTGAGTACTTCGGGTACCGCCGACCTCGAGCCAACTTCCGCCAAACCATTGAAGAGAGTGGCCCCCAATCCGGGACCGCCCACGTACGCACCAACTGCGGCCACCCCGACCACCATCATCGAGGAAAACCGAAGCCCAGTTACGATTATTGGCCATGCGAGCGGAACCTCGACGACGAAGAGCCTCCTCGTTCTCGTCATCCCGATTCCCGTTGCCGCCTCTAGGATCGCCGGAGAAATTGAATTCAGCCCGGTGATCAGATTACGAAGTATCGGCATCACAGCGTAGATCACCAGGACGATCAGCGTAGGGACAAAACCGAGCCCGAAGATCGGGATCATCAGCCCAAAAAGTGCCAAAGATGGAAGGGTTAGTGCGGTGCTGGTGATGCTAAGTAGGGGTTCAGCCAACCAGGAGCGTCGGTAGGCCAGAAGTCCGAGCAGTGAGGCGACAATAAACGCAACCAGCATCGCTACCACGACAATGACGATGTGCGAGAGTGACTCGCTTATCAGCGTATGGTAGCCGTAGCGAAGATATTGTAAATAGCCGCTCAACTTCCCCCCCGGTGTCTCGCTATATGAGACTGTGTCTCACGTTTGCTATAGCCACAATCTACACCACCCTTACACCCGAGCCGTGCAGTTTTGAGATGTTTTTTCAGCTTCCACCCGTAAAAACCCGCTGCCACATAAGCGACCTTTTATTGTGGCGCCTTTTATTGTGGAAATGGACAGCCCGCTGCTGGAGATAAGGGCATATGAAAACAGACGATCGGTTTGGCCGGTGGTGGATCCTCGCAACATAAAATCCCGCCGCTCACCTGCGTTGGGCCACAACTCAGAAGTACCCTCTTGCGGCCAGAGCATCAGCAGACTTTCCACAATCGAGAAAATTAGCGAATGGCCCCTGGAAACCATCATTGATCAGTTTTTCGATGTCTTTCTGGTGTCCAATGAACCTCGGTCCTGATGGTCCTAGCATCGAGAGTTCCCCTGTGCAAACCTCGGTGAGAGTAAACCTCGGTGAGAGTAAATATTGTCGAGGAGTTACTTCGACTTCAGTCGAACCCTACTCCAGTCAGTCTTCCCCTTGAACTTTCCTTTGAGAATCTTGCCCCCAGGATTGCGCGGCAAGGGCTCTTTGGAGACCGAGATATATTCGGGGATTTTATAGTCGGCGATAACACCTTTAAGGCTCTCTGCGACTTGGTAAGGATCTAGCTCTACTCCAGGGATTGGAAATATGATTGCACCAACTTTCTCTCCCATGACTTCGTCGGGCACCGGAACGACCGCTACTTCAAATACCCCGGGCAGGGCAGAAATGGCATTCTCCACCTCGACGCTGTAGACGTTTTCCCCGCCTCGGTTGACCATATCTTTCTTTCGATCGACGATAGTAACGAAACCTTCAGGGTCAATTCGAGCCATATCACCGGTCATACACCAACCATTGACGAAGGTTCTCTCAGACGCTACGGGGTTGTTCCAATATGACTGGGAAACACTCTGGCCTCGCAGCATAAGTTCACCTATGGAGCTATCTGGATCCGGTTCAAAGATGGCTGCGTCAACAACCGGCACAGCAAAGCCCACCGTCTCGGGTCGCAAGGTGGCATAGTGGTCCGGCAAAAAGGTTGCTAACGCTGAAGATTCGGTCAAACCAAACCCATTGCCAAGTTTTGCATTCGGAAACGACTTGCGTATCGCCTTGACTAGGTTCGGGGGCGTCGGTGCACCCCCATAGAGCACCCAGCTGACGCCTCCCACCTCCAAGGAGGAGAATTCTGGCGTATTCAATACCAACCAATAAATCGCCGGAACCGAAAGAAGCAAATTAATCGACTCCTGGCGCATTGCCTGGAAAAAGAGATTTAGGTCGAGTCCCGGCATAATAACACTCGTTCCTCCGAGCCCCAACGCAGGCATTAGCTGTGAGTTGCACCCCGTCACGTGGAAGAGAGGTACCGAAATTAGGCTCCTCATCCCTCCCTTTTCAAGCCCGGCGGCTCTCCGGCAATTCTCGACCGTGGCGACAAAATTCTCGTGAGATAATACAGCTCCCTTTGGGAATCCCGTCGTACCGGAAGTGTAAAAGATTGCAGCGGGATCGGTTGGAAGAGCGTCTAGGTACAGGTAATGGGTATTCCCGACGAGGTCTTCTTTGGTATCGATGGCAAACTTAGCGTCGGAGTCGGAGATCACAAACTCAACCTCTTTTTCGGTAAGGCGTGTATTCACCGGAACGACGATCCCCCCGGCAAAAATCACCCCGAGAAATCCAACTACCCAGTCGACGCCAGCCCCGAGTGTGAGGGTTACCCGATCACCGCTCTTCAAACCCCTCTCTACCAGCCCACCAGCACATGCGGTCGACCGATCCCAAAGTTCTCCGAAAGTGATCCTCGATCCACCCAACTCAACTAGGGCTTCGGAGTCTCTGTACTCCTCTACCGACCGCTGGATCATTTCAGTTAACGTTGCGGCGATCTCCTGATATCGCAAGATTCCATCGGAACTCCTAAGAACTCCGGACTGATCAAACGGATGAATCTCCGAACTGGTTTCATGTGGTCCCTTAGACACGGCCCCTCCTAAATTTAAACCTTTGGATCGCCCTCAAGATACCGCGAACATACTCGAGCCGGTCGCCTTACTTACCGATCGGTAATAATACTAAGTCTTTCGAGAAACAATTGCATTTTTGGCCCCCGGAAAGGAGATAATTGTCAAAAGGCTCTCATCGGGTCGGGTTCTCGTCGACCAGCAGAAGGCGAGAAACCCCGATCGCTCGGGGCTCAGAAACAGTTAGCTAATTCTT
>JABEUO010000227.1 GCA_013044415.1 Acidimicrobiaceae bacterium | reverse complement strand
GCGTTCTTAAGGTCTTTTTGTCGCCAGTATTGCCAATAGACGGGGGAGACAGACAAATCAGTCCGAAACCCGAAACCGATTCGGACTCACGCTCCTAGCAATTGCAAAAAACCGGTGGCGACACCCCACTCCTCTCGTTTTCAATGCTTCGGCGCCGGTTGTCAACTCAGCCGCCAGCCGAGTCCAAAATGACCCTTGAAGATCCATTTTTCTCTGTCCCGGTTGGGCCTTTGTACCCAAGCTTCTTGTGACCCATCAAACTTGAAGCCTTGGCAATCTTTAAATTAACTGCGCCAACTAGAGTGGAGTATGTACCGATCCCACCTGGGGTGGGTCTGAGCCGGAGGATGGCATGATACCGGAGTATAAAGACGAGATTCTGCTTCGACTTAAGACGATACGTGGTCATGTCACTGGGGTTTTATCAATGGTCGAGTCTGACAGGTACTGCCCCGAGATAATGAAGCAGGTAGCAGCCTTGCAGTCCTCGCTAGAAAAAGTAAACCGAACACTTTTGAGAAACCACTTGGAAACCTGTGTCAGCGAAGCTATCCAGACAGGAAATGGCAAGGAAAAAATCGCAGAGTTGTTAGATGCCCTTAGGTTCAACTCATCACTGACCGATCTGCGGCATCAGGGCGAATTGCTTAGCGACCTTCATGGAGCGGTTGATTGTCCCACTTGTTCATCCGAACCTGCCGACGGGACGACTGAGGTCCTCAAATGAGTACAAGATCTCTAGAGGAGCTAACCAAGATAGAGCTAGTCGTCGAAGGGATGACCTGCGCCTCGTGCGTTAGGAGGGTTGAAAAGGCCCTCCAGAAGGTAGATGGGGTCCAAAACGCCTCGGTCAACTTGGCTACCGAAACCGCCGAAGTCGAGCTTGGGGATGCCGCTCACTCCCAGTTGGTAGCTAGCGAGATATTAGGTGCCGTTGAAAAAGCGGGGTACAAAGCGCATTTCGCAACGGTCGATGCCCCACAAAAAGATGAACAGAAGGTCACGATCGAGGTCACCGGGATGACCTGCGCCTCGTGCGTTAGGAGGGTCGAGAAGGCCCTCCAGAAGGTAGATGGGGTCCAAAACGCCTCGGTCAACTTGGCTACCGAAACCGCCGAAATCAGCGGACTAAATTTTGTTGATGCCACCAAGCTCATCGACGCAGTCAAACATGCCGGATACGGGGCCACAATAACCGGAGCGTCGATGACCTTGGAGCAGGCCTCTCTCGATCGTCAGGCGAAGCGGCTTGCTGAGCTGAGGGCGAGAAAGGTCAAACTCCTCTTTGGAGCGGGGCTGTCGATAGCAGTCCTCATCGTGAGTTACGGATTTGGCAAATATAGCTGGTCCAATATTGCGTCGCTCTTGCTCGCGGCTCCGGTCTACTTCTGGGTCGGATCCCACTTCCACGCTGCAGCGCTAAGGAGCATTCGCCACGGAGCAACGAACATGGACACCCTGGTCTCACTCGGTTCATCGGTTGCCTTTTTCTATTCAATCGCCGCAGTCTTCTTGCTAAGCGATAAGCAGACCTACTTTGACGTAGCAGCGGTGATCATCACACTGATATCTTTGGGAAAGTACTTAGAACTAGCGGCCAAAGTGCACGCCGGTGCTTCATTAGAGCAGCTGATGACCCTCCGGCCGAAGGTAGCTCACCTGATGTCCAGGGCCGAGTCTGTAGTACAAGGTGATATCGCAAATACCTCCGACATCCCTGTCGACTCGCTCAGGTTAGGGGACTTGGTGCTTGTACGCCCGGGGGAGGCGGTCCCAACCGACGGCGTCGTCGAGGAGGGAGATCCCGCGATTGATGAGTCATTGGTCACCGGAGAGAGTATCCCCACCACCAAGCATTTCGGTTCCGAAGTAGTCGGTGGATCCATAAATGGTATGACGCACTTCGTCATGAGGGTCTCCAAAACGGGGGACGAAACCGTATTAGCCCAAATTGTCTCGGCGGTTCAAAAGGCGCAGCTCGAAAAGTCTAAGGTTCAACGACTAGCCGATTCGGTCTCGTCAGTCTTCGTTCCTGCGATAATCGTCCTCTCTGTGTTGACCTTCCTTGGGTGGATCCTCACGGGCCACTCATTTCTATCGGCCCTCGTGGCCTCGGTCGCCGTCTTAGTGGTAGCTTGCCCTTGCGCCATGGGCCTGGCAACCCCAATGGCGACGCTCGTTGGCACAACCCGGGGTGCCGAAAAGGGACTGTTACTATCCGGTGGAGACTCTCTCGAGGTCGCCAAATATATCCAAGTCATTGTCATGGACAAGACCGGAACCCTCACCGAGGGGTCCCCTCGTGTGGTGAGGGACAAATCTCTGGACCCTACACCGATTCAGGAATACTTATCGATTGCCGGCGCACTTGAGTCAACTTCGGAGCACCCGTTGGCTCGATCCATAGTCAAATATGCGGATCAGCTCTCGGTGAATTACTCCGATGTCGAGCTAATCGAGCAAAAAAGCGAGTCGGGACGCGGCGTCTTTGGGACTTCGAGCGATGGTGAACATCACTACAGGGTTGGATCACTCAACTTCTTGGCTGAAAATGGCATCGACGTATCTCCGGCCCAGAAAGAGATACGAGAGTCATTCAACCCTACGGAGAGTATCGTCGCCTTAGCGATCGATAAGCGAGTAGCAGCACTATTCGGGATAACCGATCCGATTAGGAGAGACGCCGAGGCTGGCATCGCTACGCTGAAAGCGCTTGGAGCAAAGGTCATTCTTGCGAGCGGCGATAGAAGCGAGGTGGCCAGCGCAGTTGCTTCGAAGCTAAAAATGGACGGGTACTTTGGCGACCTCAAACCTCAAGATAAGGCCGACCTAGTTGCCAAACTGAAAAAAGATGGCACCGTCGTAGCGATGGTTGGAGATGGGATCAACGACGCTCCCGCTCTGGCGGTGGCTGACGTTGGTATAGCGGTGGGATCCGGAACCGCCATGGCGATGGCTAGTGCCGACATAACCCTGGTACACGGTGACGTTTCGGCGATAGCCGACGCCATTTC
>JABEUO010000226.1 GCA_013044415.1 Acidimicrobiaceae bacterium | reverse complement strand
GCGGCAATGGTGGCTGACCGATCATCAGCCCGGAATTCTGGTTTTCTGAGGTCTCTTCCATCACATTAATTCTATCATATTTAAGTTCCAAAACCGGTCGCCACCAGGATTATTCTTCCAGCTCAGAGGCCAATTTACAGAAACTCGTTGGGAACCATGTCAGGTGTCCTGGATTCCAATGCCGGTGGAGTAGTCCTTACCCTAAGCATCGTGGCCCGCACCCCAGAGAGGGCAAAGCTATATCTCCCCTTTGAATCTGGGGTCGCACCCTCAGTCAGGATGGTCACGAGGTCGTCCCAGTCAATACCGTCCAAGCCGTAATAAAGGCTCGACCCACTCCCCGCTAGGTGCGGTTCTAGCCCTACGATCCTGCAAAGCTCCAAGTAGACGGAGTTGAGTTGTGGTGAAACCGCCTTGGCTGCGTTCAGGAGGTGATTGGTTCCTTTACCCCCGAGATCGTCGAATGCCCGGTAGACGTCCTTCGTCGAGATGCCGAATGGAAGCAGGATGAGGGCAAACTCCTCGTGCTCAAACTCGAGATACTCGACCTTCTCGCCCCTGCCGGTCACGAGTGCTCTCCCACCTGCGAGACAGAACGGGACGTCTGATCCGAGTTTGAGCGCCAGCCCCAGGTCGTCAGTCCGGCCGAGGAGCCGAAGGACACAGGCCGCGTCTGCGCTTCCGCCACCCAAGCCCGCACCCTGTGGAATCTGCTTATCTACGCTCGCATGAGCCCTCACGCCACAAGCCGAGAGAGCGGCGTGGACTATGTTGCTCGAGTCGGTTGGTACCTCTCCAACTGAATCTTTGCGCTCAGCGAGCACTCCGAGGGGATCATTTATCGAAATGCCCTCCCCATCGGTCAGCTTTACGTGGTCAAAGAGAGAGACGGTTACCATCTCAGACTCGATCTGGTGATAACCAGACTCATCTGTCTCCCCCACCTTGAGCCACTTTGTCAATTTGGCCGGAGCCAATCCTTCGACCGGTAGGTCAATCTTCAAGGAACTCAAAACTTCGCCCTCTACGGTCACTAGCGTCCCCTATCACTTCCTACAAGCGCTTCGGCAATCTTCAGAAAATCCAGGTAGGACAGTTTTTCTGCCCGCAATGAAGGGTCTATACCCACTGAATCCAAGATACCGACATCCGCTAAACCCGCCAGCGAGCGTCTCAACATCTGTCGCCTTCTGGAAAATCCCGCCCTAATGACGTCGGAAAATAGTCCATAAGTCGCCCCAGAGATCGGTGCCTCTGCCCGCCTAGTGACATCGATCACAACAGATTCTACGTTAGGTTGGGGAAAAAATACTGAGGGTGAGACCGAAAATGCGATTTTAGTGGTCGCCCAGTAGGCAACCTTGGCCGAAACACCCGAATACTGCCGTGTGCCCGGCTCCGATGCGATGCGTCTGCCGACCTCATCCTGCACCATCACCACGAGACGCCCCACCGCTGGAACCTCTTCCAAGATCCGCACGATCAGTGTTGCTGCGATGTTATAGGGGAGGTTTGCGCATAGACAGTAGCTCTCGCCTTGCTCGAGCCCGTCTGACCAAGAAAAGTCCATCACATCCTGATGGAGGACTTTGACGTTGGAAATATCACGCTGAGCGAGGACATCGAAGAGGATCGGAATCACGTACCGATCCGCTTCGATAGCCAACACCGAACTTGCCAAGGGCGCGAGGGCTACCGTAAGGGCCCCAGCGCCAGGTCCAACTTCAATAAACTTATCGCCGCCGGTGTCCGTTGCGAGTCTCGCAATCCGTTGGGCGACGTTGGCGTCAATTAGGAAATTCTGTCCGAGGGCCTTCGAAGGTCTCATACCAGCGGCCTCAAGTCGCCGAAGTAGTTCCGACTTGGTCAGCCCCGACAACTTGATTTCGCCAAATTAGATCACCAACTAGCTCTCACCGGAATCACGCCTATGTAGGTACTTTCCAGCTGCGAAAAGCTCCACGTCGATAAGTCTAAGATTCTGCCATCGAGATATGGCCCCCTATCGGCAACTATGCACACAGTCTGTGCACCATTGTTCAGGTTGACCAGGCTAACTTTAGTGCCAAATGGCAAATATGGCGATGCACAAGTACCCGGCGGAGCCCCGTACCACGAGGCCATTCCTACTACTACGTGCTGATTTTCCGACGAACCCATATTTCCTCCCGCTGCGGTAGCAACCGCTGGGGGTGGAGCGACTGGGCCTTTCGGGGCGATTAGGACCATTCCGGCATTATCCGCCTGCGCGATCATCTGCGCAGGTGAACTGACACCTAAGGTCGATTTAATCACCGTTGATACCGAAAGCTGTACATCCGAATAACCTCCGACCACGGCACCCGTTGGGCTAGACGCACTTGGTGGCGTCGATGCCTTGTCAACCGGTGTCAGGTCGACGACTAACTTTGAGGGGGAAATCGCAACTACGGCGCCGCTGCCGGCTCCATAAGCACTTTGGCCCGATTGCCAACCACTCTGACCTACCGGCAAGAGCGGAATAACTAGGGCCGCAATTCCAGCTCCTAAGGGAGCTAGAGCGAACTTCCTCCTGTGGCTGAATGCCTCCAGGACCTTATCCTTCCACTGGGGGATAAAAACAGGCCATCGACCACATGCCGACGACGGAGCGCATAAGACTTTCATGAAAAGTCCATTTACGCTTCGGAGAAGTTTAGCTTGAAATTCCTCTAAAAAGTGTGCCTAGGTCGGCCAAACCGACACTAGGATGGAGTATTGGCAGCATATTCGGCATTAAAGGCCCTGAGGGTATTTCTCCAAATTACCCCCTGAAGGTGACTTATGTCACAATTTCGCAGCTTTGCGACCTCCGCCCCCACCAGAGATACGTATCCGGGTGTGTTCGGTTTTCCTCGGTTAGGTACCGGAGTCAGATAGGGCGAGTCGGTCTCGATTAGCAACCGCTCAGTCGGTACGAAGGCGGCGACTTCTTTCAATTCGGCCGAGTTCTTAAATGTTACAATTCCGGAAATCGAGATGTAGCTACCATGGTCTAGCACCCTTCGGGCCTCGTCGATACCACCGACGAAACAGTGAAAGACCACCCTTTCGGGCCAGCCTGCCTCATCTAGGACGGCAAAAGCGTCATCCCAAGCGTCTCGGGTATGGATGACCAGGGTGAGGTCGTATCTTTTAGCCAATTCGATCTGTGCGAAAAAGCTCTTGATCTGGATCTCTCGGGGTGAGAACTCGTAGTAGTAGTCGAGACCGCACTCTCCAAGGCCGACCAGGCCTTCAGGTCGGGAGGCGATAACCCCCTCGAGCAGGGCAAGGTCACCTTTTTGCGAATCAGCCGCCTCATGGGGGTGGACCCCGACGGAGGATAGCGCGACAACCCCCGGTATAGAGTGCGAAATCCTCTGTGCTACCTCGATCACCGACTCGCAAGAGGTAGCGTCTGTCCCTACCACCACCATCGCACGCACCGAATTCTCCATCGCAAAGAGGGCTGCGTCT
>JABEUO010000043.1 GCA_013044415.1 Acidimicrobiaceae bacterium | reverse complement strand
TCCATCTGTATGCTGTCTGATAGTGGACCCCTAGTTTTTGCGCCGCCTCTTTTAACTCCACTTCTACAGGTTACGCAAATTTGGAGATATTTTCAGGCAACTGCGAAGCTTCTAGAATGATTTGTGGCAGGTCTTATCGGAATTGTGAGGTCCATTGGCTGACGATGTGCAGAGGGTTCTAGACGCCACAGACCTCGTGGCGCTAATTACTGAACACGTCACGCTCAAAAAAAGTGGGCGACGTTGGGTTGGGTTATGCCCTTTTCACTCGGAGGATACCGCCTCCTTCTCTGTCAATCAGGAGGATGGCGTCTACTACTGTTTTGGATGCCAGGCGAAGGGTAACGCTATTACCTTCGTGAGAGAAACTAGTCATGTGAACTTTGTTGAGGCCCTTTCGATACTCGCCGATAGGGCAGGGATAACCCTCTCCAAAGATTCAGGTTACGACTCAAGGAGCGCCGAGAGGAGGGCGACCTTGCATCGGTTGCTCGAGCGGGCGACTGAGTACTTCGTAGAGTCACTAAAAGACGATAAAGCCGGCAAGCAGGCGAGGGAGTACCTACTCTCTAGGGGCATTGAGCAGAACTCTTGGGATACCTTTCAAATCGGATGGTCACCCTCTGCCAGATTCAACATTGGGCAGATACTTAAGTTTCCGGCAGACTTAGTGGTGGAAGCCGGCCTTGGCTACCAGGATCAGGGTGGCAACCTTCGGGACTACTTGCGCTCGCGTATAGTGTTTCCCATCCGTGACACTTCGGGAGCGACCATAGGCTTTGGTGGAAGGATACTTCCAGATTCCTTGAAGTCATTGCAGCCAGATCAATCTCCACCGCCGAAATACAAAAACTCTCCAGAGACCCTTCTCTATTCCAAACGTCGTGTGCTCTACGGCCTAGACGTTGCCAAGTCTGAGATAGTCAACAGCGGCGAAGTGGTCGTTTGCGAGGGATATACCGATGTCATCATTATGCATCAGTGTGGAATTCGAAATGCCGTAGCAACCTGTGGCACGGCCCTTTCGCAGGAGCACTTTGAGAGGCTTAAGAACTTTGCTAAGCGGATCGTACTTTCATATGATGCCGACGGGGCGGGCCAGGATGCGATAGAGAGGCTGTACCAGTTCGAATCCAAGCACAGTGTGGAACTCTATGTAGCCAGCTTGCCAGGGGGTAAAGATCCCGCTGAAATAGGAGTTAGGGACCCCGACGCGCTTGTCAAGGCTGTTGGTGGGTCTAAGCCATTTTTGAGGTTCAGGGTTGAACGAGCGATTGCAAAAGGCGATCTTGCGACTTCGGAGGGGAGGGCACGAGCGGCTGATGCCGCACTTGGGCTTATTTCCGAGCATCCAAATCCGCTGGTCAGAAATGATTACATCTCGTCGATAGCCGCCCTTTCTGGTTTAGACCTAAAAAGTGTCGAGGCTAGGTATCGGGATCTTCAGGCTAGAACTCAGCAAGCAACCTCCAATGGAAGCAATCCTGGTCTAATGCGTTCCGGCTCATTGCGCTCTCGCAGACATCGGGCGGCTCGGCCGGCCATTGAGTCGCTTAGGCTGCTCGTTCACGATCCGAGTATCTACGCCGAATTCATAATTCCAGAGCTTTTTGAGGAGGACGCTCAGGTGAGTTTGGCCCAACTCATGGCATCGGTAGAGAATGTTAAAGAGGCCGCCATTGCCGTCGAAGAAAAGGGCGGAGAGGTGGCTCGTCTCTTTTTCGAGTTGGCGAGTGAAGAACGAGAGATCGATCCTCTTGATGTAGTTTCTCGCCAGGTCGAGGTCGCCGCAACTCGTGAGATGAGGAGACTTTCCTCCAGAATTAGGTCACGAGATTTTGACGGTGCAGAGTTACAGGATGTGGTGGGCGAGATTGGCGAAGTGCGAATGTGGGTCGAGCAACTTAGAGAAACGACAAAGCGAGATGTCGCTTGTGGAATGCTCATATCTTGGCTCGGCAAGAGACGGGTCTTCGCTGGTGAACAGGGACTAAAGGGTAATAATGAGCTCATCTAATCTTGACGGAAAGTTCGGTGACGATACCGTCCGGGCCTATCTGAAGGAGATAGGTGCGACTGCCTTACTTTCAGCTGCAGAGGAGATAGAACTCGCGCAGGCTTTGGCACTGGGGAACCAGGCCAAGGAGAGGCTCAATTCTGGTGGAGGAATCGAAGGCGACGAGGAGTTGGTCAAGATAGGCGACGAAGCTCGCGAGAGGCTCACAAAAGCTAATCTGAGGCTCGTTGTATCCATAGCGAAAAGCTACCGGGGCCGGGGCCTTGGGTTCCAGGACCTGATTCAAGAAGGAAACCTCGGCCTAATGCGTGCCGTTGAGAAGTATGATCCTGGCCGAGGATTTCGTTTTTCGACCTATGCGACCTGGTGGATTCGACAAGCAATCGCAAAAGGAGTGGGGGAGCAGGTCAGAGCTATTCGAATGCCCGCCCACGCTTCGGAACTTTTGAATGAGATTTTCAGGGTGCGGCGACAGTTGGTCCAAGACCTGGAGAGGGAGCCGACGTCAGAAGAGTTGGCAAGGGCGGTTGGCACTGATGTCCATAAGGTAAACGAGCTGCTCCAACTGAGTCGAGACACTCTTTCACTGGAGTCTCCGGCTGGAGCGAATTCCGAATCACTTTCTCTTGGAGATCTCCTCAAAGATGAAGATTCAGAGGGTCAGTTCGACGCCCTGGACAAGGAAGTAGTTTCCGCCGTGGTGAATGAAGCCTTGAGTTTTCTCACCGACAGAGAGCAGGAGATTATGAAGTATCGATTCGGCGTCGGATCTGATAGGCCACATTCCATTGATGAAACAAGTGAAGAGCATCAGATTTCCCGAGAGCGGATCCGTCAACTTGAACAGAAGGCGATAATGCGTCTTCGTGATCCGAGGATAAATAAAGAACTTAAGGGTCTACTTGATGGCTAAAAATGCGCGCCGATCTTGATCGAGAGCGGCTAGCCTCGTTTGAGATTCCGGGGTAGCTCAATTGGCAGAGCACGCGACTGTTAATCGTGTGGTTGAGAGTTCGAGTCTCTCCCCCGGAGC
>JABEUO010000225.1 GCA_013044415.1 Acidimicrobiaceae bacterium | reverse complement strand
CGCACTGATCGATCGATTGACCGGTCGATTTCTCAAACCGGAGTCAGTTCATGCTGCGGTCTCCTTCGTCGCAAGGAGAGGTGGTCCAGGGGTGGTCATCGGAAGGTTCACCACTGCGCTGAGGGTCCTGATACCTGGAGCCGCCGGGATGTCGGACATGCCCTATCGGAAGTTCGTCATATTCAATGTTGCGGGCGGGATCGTCTGGGCGGTAGGTGACTCCTACCTCGGATACTTAGCGGGTGCCAGCTTCAAGCAGGTAGAAAAGGTATCGAGTCAGATCAGCTATGTATTGCTGGCAGTCGTGATATTAGGTTTCGTGGCATTCGGCTTCTACAGGCATTTCAAAAAGACACCTAAACCAATTCAGAAGAGCCCCGACGGCGAAGTCGGCTAATTGGATCACCGCCAGAGACAGACCGTCTACCTCTGGTTACATCGGGACAGGCGCAATCCACCCATGAAATATGACCGCTTGAGTTATGCCCTGGTGAAATCGGTAGACCTGAGGAATCTCGCTAACTCGGGAGAATAGATCTCAGGGTCTCGATCTCACTTCCTCTTCTTCATTCTTTCACGAAGAAAGGGGACTAGATGATTGGCAAAGGCGGTGGAATTATCCTTGATGCTCGACCTTTTCATCGCCTCCAAAGCGACTATTGAAGCCTGTCGCCACATTTTGTCTAGGGCGAAGGCAACCGCCATCCGCTGGTAGTGCCAGGCACGAATCGTCGCAAAGAGTCGGTGGTCTATCGGTGTGCTTTTCTCTTCGGCGTCGAGCATCTTGTTCATATTTAGGTAGTACTGCCAGAGCTTCTTTGAGACCCCACCAGCGGAATCATGATAGTGGACCAGCACCCTCGAGGAGAGAACGACCTCTGCCCTCTCGGCGACCTTTAGCCAGAGGTGCCAATCTTCGACTCCGTCGAATTCGGGGACGAAACCGCCGACCTCTTCAAAAATAGACCTCTTCATCAATACGGTCGAGGTCTGAAATCTATTCAAAATCAGCTGACGGACATAGGGGATCTGGGTGAAACTACCCTCGAGGTTAAAGTCGTCTCCTCTCGTCCAGTTCTGCGCCATCAGGCTACAACTATCGAAGCAGGAGAGGTCTTTGATCTGCAGCTCTAGTTTCCGCTCGTGCCAGTAGTCGTCGTCGTCCAAAAAGGCTATCCAGCTACCCTTGGCCTCTTGTACACCACGATTTCTCGCCGCTGCCGGGCCTGAGTTGTCCTGGCTAATCACCCTGACGAGGGGGGAGAGTTCTCCGGCTACCTCTTTTGTATCATCGGATGAGCCGTCGTCGACGACGACTATTTCCAGTGGGGTCACGCTCTGCTTGATGACCGAAGCTATCGCCTTCGGTATCGACCGAGAGGAGTTGTATGCCGGGATTACCACCGAAATTTCATTCGGGTCTACCAGGGGCATCTAGCTACTCTGCCCGGAGCTAGCCGCCAAGACCTTTTCGAGTGCGAATTTTGCCGCCTCCCTGTCGTCGAGTTCTAAGCGATGGTCCCCTACCCTAAAGGAGGTCTCGTGGCCCCGACCGACGATGAGTACAGCGTCTCCGGAGCGGGCGGCGCTGATTGCCTTCTCGATCGCCAATCGCCTGTCTAGTTCGACTTCGATGTTACGGGAAGCGATGTCCACCGTCCCGGCGAGCAACTGGGTGATGATGTCTTGTGGATTCTCGTCTCCGGGGTTATCGGTGGTCAAAAATACCAAGTCTGCCGTGGCGGCGGCCCTCCCGAGTTCTGGCCTTTTAAGCCGATCCCGCCTACCCCTCGCCCCGGCGACCAGTATCACCTTCCCGTCGGGTCCGATTAGGTCTCGTGCGGTCCCGATCAGCGCCCTAATCGAATCGGGGGTGTGAGCGTAGTCGACCACCACCAAAAAGTCCTGATCCTTATGTACCTGCTGAAAGCGGCCCTCCACTCCGGGCGTCTCTGCGATTCCCTTTGCGGCCACCTCTGGGTCGACACCCAGACGGGTAGCCGCCAAGTAGGCCCCGGCGGCGTTTTGAGCGTTACACGACCCCACGACCCTGACGAATATCTCCCTATCGAGTCCAAGCCCCTTTACGGTCAGCTTGGTTCCTTCGACACTGCTCGAACAGCTGGAAATGACCAGGTCTGCACTGGGTGAGAAACCGAAGGTCAGGGTCGGAACGGTCGAATAGTGCGCCAGGCGCATTCCCCACTCGTCGTCGATACAGATCAGTGCCAACTCACATCTCTTTGGGTCAAAAAGGAGCGACTTGGCGTAGTAGTACTGCTCGATGGTGCCGTGGTAGTCGAGGTGCTCGGGGGCGAGATTGGTGAAAATCGCTATCTTGAAGTCGGCTCCGTCTATTCGGTGCTGCTCGATTCCGTGCGAGGAGACCTCCATTACCGCACTATCCACGCCCAACTTGACCATTTCGGCCAAGAATCGATGGAGCTCTGGCGCCTCTGGTGTGGTGTAGATCGATGGTCGGTGGGCTTCACCGACCCTCGCCTCTATCGTTCCAATCAGCCCAGTCTTATGGCCAGCTTGACGCAACGCTCCATCAAGCAAGTAGCTAGTGGTGGTCTTTCCATTGGTCCCGGTAATTCCTACTAGGTTTAGCTTCTTTGAGGGTGAATCGCAAAGGGCGTTTGCCAACCTACCGACTCCGTGTCTAACTGAAGGAACTATCAGTTGCGGAAAGGGCATAGCGGCCTCGTCTGACACCATCACCGCACTAGCGCCCCGAGATATCGCCTCTGCTATGAAGCTATTGCCGTCAAAGCGTGCGCCCCTAGTGGCACAGAAGAGGTAACCCTCTTCGACACTCTTGGAATCGAGGGTGATGTCCCTGACTTCCACATCTGAACCTACGATCCTCGAATCAGGTATTAGTGCCGATAGTTCGCTCAGGCGCATTGTCAACTAAATAGTTTCCTCGACTAGATCGCTAATCTTCAACATCGCAAATCGATGTCCGACTCACCAACAGCCTAGTCAAATAGAAATTATTCGGCTAGCAAAGCGGTGCCAAACACCTCATCGGACTCTCACACGCCACTAAGGAGCCGACTACTCCAGCCAAGGCAGATCGAGCGCCTCTACCAGGGGGACATACCAGCTAGCGCCTTAGCATATTCGACTAGGTCATCTAGCGCCCCGAGTACAAAATAGTGAACAACTCCCCGGGTCAGTAAATTCACCTCTGCCAAGCTAGCCGATCGGTTGCCCGGGGAGGATGTCGTCACCATCGGCGCTAAGTAGCCTCACCTCACCGTCGGCCATCAATGCCCCGAGGATTAGAAACTCACTTTTGACCCCTGCGATTCGCTTGGTCCCTAAGTTGATCGCAGCGACGATACTCCTGCCGAGGAGGGCCTCCTCGGAGTAGTTCTTGACCTTCGCCGAGGTAACCAACACGCCAACTACCGGACCAAAGTCGGCCTCGATGATATACGCCGGCTGTCGAGCCTTGACGTTATCCTTCACCGATATGATCCTGCCGGTCCTGATATCCAGGGCCAAAAAATCCGCCGGGGTCACAGCAGGTTTCCTGGCTTGCGTCTCTATCGAATAGGGAAGCAGATCTTGATCGACGACGTGAAATTCTCCCACATTGAATCCTTAAAGAGCGACTAAAAATTGGCCCAGGCGGCACCTTGCGAGCGGCCTTAGACCGCTCCACCCCGCTTGGACTCCAAGGTCACGCTAATCGCCGCCGAGATGACAAAGGCAAAACCGATCACCAGCGTCCAAGAGCCAAAGACCATCGCCAGACCGATCATGAAGGCACCCATTCCCATAACGAACGGCCAGATTGTGTAGGTGGGGAATGCCCCAACTATCCCGGCTGACTCTTCTCGGGTTGGATCCTCTACGTCCTCGGGCCTCGGCTTCATGCGCATCGCCCACCAGCCGAGGTATGCCCCCGGAACGAGCCCCAACAGCGCACTCGCCAGGAGTAGGGTAGAGCCGCCGCTCTCTCCAGACCAAAACCAGTAGATTGCCACGATCAAGGCGAAGAAAACACCTAGGCCCAGGTACAGCTTGTGTTCAAACTTCATCTATTCGAGCACCTCCCCGGCGAGTTCCGCCTCTGTCCTTACCCTGCCGTCGGCGTGCTCTGGGTGGTTCATATCCCAGGTCGGCCTGGTAGAGCGGATAGGGGGAACCCTATGGAAGTTGTGAGATGGAGGGGGTGAGGTTGTCGCCCACTCGAGTGAATGTCCGTCCCACGGGTTATCTGGTGCCTTTATCGGCGACCTCCAGGAGACCCACATGTTAATCAAGAAGACCACAAAGCCGATGGCCGTCAGGTAAGCGCCGGCGGTCGAGAGCCTGTTGAGAAAGGTGAAGTGATCGGTCGTAGAATAGACGGCGATCCTTCGAGGCATCCCCCGCAAGCCAAGGAGATACTGAGGGAGAAAAGTGAGGTTGAAGCCGATAAAGACCATCCAGAATTGGAGCTTCGCCAGCTTCTCTCGATACATTCGCCCGGTGAGTTTCGGATACCAGAAAAAGAAGCCCGCAAAGCCGGCAAATATCGTCGTACCAAGCAGCACCTGATGGAAGTGGGCGACTACGAAGTAGGTGTCGTGGGTGGCGAAGTCGATCGGGGGGGAGGCCAAGAAGACACCGGTAATTCCGCCCATGGTGAATGCGACGATGAACCCTACCGCCCAGGTCATCGGGGCCTTGAAGTCGAGTTGCCCACCCCACATCGTTCCGATCCAGGTAAATATCTTGATTCCCGTCGGCACCGCGATCAGCAGGCTGAGTGCACTGAAGAAGGGGAGTAGCACCGTACCGGTGGTGAACATATGGTGCGCCCACACGCCCGTCGAAAGTCCCGCTATCGCCAAAGTGGCGAATACCAGTCCCTTGTAGCCGAATATCGGCTTCTTGGAAAAGACCGGGAAGATCTCTGACACCATACCAAAGAAGGGCAGTGCAAGGATGTAGACCTCTGGGTGTCCAAAGAACCAGAAGAGGTTCTGCCAAAGTACCGGCGAACCGCCCCCTTTGACCGAGTAAACGTGGGTTCCAAAGTGGCGGTCTGCATAGAGCATGATCAGGGCTGCGGTGAGTACCGGGAATGCTATCAGGATCAAAAGTCCGGTCACTAACATGTTCCAGGTAAAGATCGGCATCCTGAACATCGTCATCCCCGGAGCCCTGAGGTAAAAGATCGTGGTCACCAGGTTAACCCCGGTGAAGATTCCCGAAAAACCGACCAAGGCAATCGAGACTATCCACAAGTCTGGCCCAGCACCCGGGGAGTTTGTCGAAGAGGATAGCGGCGCATAGCCCACCCAACCGAAGGCCGCCGCACCCGAGGCGGTAAAAAAGCCGAGGAGCATGGTTATGCCCCCGGTCAGATAGAGCCAGTAAGAGAGTGCATTCAGTCTCGGAAAGGCCATATCCGGGGCACCGATCTGCAGCGGAATCAGGTAATTTGCGAATCCTCCGAAGGCGAAAGGCCCTGCGAAGAGGTAGAGCATCATGCTGCCGTGGATAGTAAATAGCTCGTTATAGGTCTGCTGGGAGACGAAGGTCGAATTGGGCGACGCCAGCTGCGTTCTAATAAGCATCGCCATCAATCCGGCAATCAACATGAACACAAGTGATGTGTACATGTAGTTCTTCCCGATCACCTTGTGGTCGGTCGAGGAGAGCCAGCGGTAGTAGCCCGTCGGTCCCTGATGGTGTTCGACCGGGAGATGGCTCGAAGCCTCTCCCTTTTGTTCTAGGAGGGTCATGCCGTCACCTTGCCTGCCTGAGAAGAGGTCCAGCTCTGAAATTGCTGGGCCGAGAGAACTTTAACCGAAAAGAGCATCTCCGAGTGGTAGAGCCCGCACAGCTGGGAACACCTTCCAATATAGGTTCCAGCGGTGGTCGGGTTGAAGTCGAAATGATTGACCACACCAGGGAGTGCGTAGCGGGAGAAGTTGAAGGCCGGTATGTAAAAGCCGTGGACCACGTCCTGGGAAACCAGGGTCACCGCCGTGGTCTCGCCTTCGGGCAGTACCAGCTGCGGATAGTGGTTGCCGGAGCCGATGACCGTGGTATTGGTCGCCGGGTAGTAGAACTTCCAACCCCACTGGAAGGCGGTCACGGTCACCTTTACGTTCGGAGTCGGGCTTATCGCGTCGACCTTATTCTCGACCTTGACCGTGAAGAAGAATAGGCCGACCACGATCAGGATCGGGATGACCGTATAGAGAACCTCTATCTTGACATTCGAATGCCTCTGTAGTGGGATTGCGTCGGACTTCTTTCTGAAGCGCAATAGCACAAAGAATAGAAGCAAAAAGGTGATCCCACCGACAAAGATCGAAGCGATGGCGAACCCTTGGAAGAGGTGGAAGGTAGACCTACCCTGTGTAGTCACTCCCCGATAGGCCCCAAAGGCAGGAGAACAACCCGCTAAGGCGAT
>JABEUO010000042.1 GCA_013044415.1 Acidimicrobiaceae bacterium | reverse complement strand
CACTAATTAAAGTCACCATCAATTCGAAGGCTTCTCAGCACTTGCAAAAAGCCGAACATAATCAATCTGCTGGGACGGTAGTCTCTCTAAAACTTCCCTTAAAAACGCCTTCTTCTCTTCCGCCCTCATTTGATCGAGATGAAAGGGTAGAACCACCGTGGAAATGTACTTCTCGAAGACATTCCGATCTTCTATGTAAATAGTGTCCTCGATCAAGCTAACCGTGATGTCTGTGAAGCCGGATTTTGACAAATTTTCCTTCGTTTCGGGGACTCCCGCAAAGTTCCATACGTCTGGGCTAACCTGGAGTTCGGCAAGAACGCTCTCTATGCTGGCGATGTTCCCTCGCCCTCCGCAGTCAAAAACCAACCTTCCGCCTGGCCTGAGCATTCGGAAAAGGTTTGAAAATGCAGTCTGGTGGTCCTTGACCCAATGAAGTGCTGCAACCGAGAATGCGGCGTCACATTGATAATTCAAGCTCAACTCGCTATTGAGGTCCGCCATCACCACCTCGAGTCGGTGGTCGTTTCCCAACTTCTTTTTCAAGGCCTTCAGCATTGACTCGGACCTATCTAAAGCTACAACTCCACCGCCGGTGACGATGTCCAGCACCTTTGCCGTATCTCTCCCCGTGCCGCAACCAGCGTCGAGAACTAAGTCTGTTGGAGTTGGATTTAGTGATGCGAGCACTCGATCACCCCACTTCAAATGGGGAAGCGGCATAGAATCGTAGCTCTCAGGATCCCAATCACTAGTGGTTGTCCCGACCATTAATCAAACTCCCCTTTTATTGTCTTTGGAAATTTAAGCCTCAGGAATGAATTCTACTAATTCGCTATGAGGTCCGCCGGTGCCAGGTTTAGCATCGAATCTCCCAATTTAGGTATCTGGGGAAATTTCACTAGGACCCAGGGGTAGTTTCGGACCGATTCCACTTCAAATGGACTCCAGTTTGTTTAGTCTACTAGGAGTGATTAGGCAAAACGGGAAGAGTTTAAGTGCAGTCAAACTCGCGATGCAGTTCAACCGCGGTGACTTGTCCTTCTCAAACGGCCTTGGTGGGTCTATTGGACTTACAATACCGCTACTGCTTGGGGTTTTGCTTCACCATCCTGCCGACGGAGCAATTTCATCGGTTGGAGCCCTACTCGCTGGCTTGGTCGCGTTTAATGGATACCACAGAACTCGGTTGCAAGCGTTGGCGTGGGAAGCCGTCCTGATGTCGTTTATGAGTTTCTGCGGGGCACTTCTATCGGGTAATACCATATCCTTTTCCGTTTTCGCTGCATTGTGTGCCGCAGTTGCAGGAATGTCTTTGACACTTGGTCCAACATTCAGCATGGTGGTCATAGAGGCCGTCTTGCAGATGGCCATTTCCTCGGCTTTTCAACTGGACTTCAACCAAGCCCTGGTTAGAGCGCTTTATGTGCTGCTTGGTGTCCTGCTGCAATTGGTCATAGTCATGGTTAGTTGGTTGTTCGCTATCGGCAAACAGGAGTTCGCTACTGTTTCAAGGCTGCTCGAGATCCTCGCTGAATACTGTGCGGCCGTCATGACCGAAGGCCAGCCGCCACAGCCGCCAATTTTCTTCGATTATCAGAGTGTCCTAGGGGATCCAAATCCGTTTTTAAGGCGAGAAAAACTCTCGTTGATCCGGTCGCTGGCCAGTGAGGCGGAGCAACTCAGGGTAAACCTTGTTGCTTTCGTAAATTTGACCAGGCCACTATGTAACGATCCGATACTAAGTGACGCAGTTAATTCGATACTGGTTCAAGCCCATAACTCCTTGATTCGGGCGGCAAAGTCTGTTTTTTGGGAGTACAAGGAGCGGGGACTTGCCCAGGAATTCTCGATGGGCCTCGACTCATTCTCAGGGACTTTAGTGATTCTCGAATCCCTCAACACCACTGATCGACTAGTTGTAACTGCGCTATTAAGGCAGCTTTCCCATATCGGATTAGAACCTCGGACTGAATTTCCCGATGACATGGGCCGATTGGATCAAAAGCCTATAAGAGAGTGGCGCCCCAGTATCAGGAATGACCTTTCAGCGGCTAAAGAGGTGATTTTGAAGAATATCAACCTCGAGTCAGATGCTTTCAGGCACAGTATCAGATTGGTCGTCGCCGCATTTATCTCTGTGTTAGTGACTCGCGAGACCCACATCTCTAGGGGTTATTGGGTCTTTCTAACCGTGATAGTGGTACTAAAACCCGACTACGCGACGACAATCAGGCGAGGCGTGGAAAGGACCGTCGGAACGATCTTGGGAGTTGCGCTCGCTGTGGCCGTAGTGGGAGGACTACACCTGTCACACTATCAGCTCATTCCGCTTATATTCGTACTAGCAGTCGGCGCCTATTGGGTGTTCAGGGCGAACTATGCCATATTCGTTGTGCTGCTAACTATCCTCGTAGTGGCATTACTTGAGATCGCCGGACTCGGGGTAGTGGTGACCGCAAAGGCCAGACTCGCTGACACTCTTCTTGGAGGATTTGTAGCCATTGGGGTATACCTAATTTGGCCAACTTGGGGGAAGTCCAATATGTACTTCAAGATGGCTCAGTTATTAGACGCTCAACGGGTGTACGCAACTGAACTAATTGAAGTGGCAATTGGCCGTAAAGGCTTAGGCGACGAAATGAACAACCTGCTCATTCGGGCTCGCTCTACTAGAATCGTCGCCGAAGGTGCTTTGGAAAGGGTTTCCTACGAACCAAAGCAGCAGGTCCTTGGCTACACGAAGCGAGCCCAGTTCATATCTTCAACTCGCTTGTTTGCCGGAGCCTGCCTTAGCCTTCAGGCCGCCTGCAAGTCTGGAACAACCGCCATAAATGCGGATGAAACAAAGGTTACCCTTGAAGAAATATCCAGAATTATTGATGGATTCTACTTGAAGTTCATCGAAGAACTTAGAGGTTCAATGCGGCACCCGCGAGCCGACCTAAGTTTAGAACACTTAGAAAGGCTGAGCAATAAGGTCGCTCTCGATCTCGGCCGCGGACCGCGAAGGGGATCGCTTATCGCTCTTTCCTTGCTTGAAATGACCGATGCCGTCAGATCGATAGAGGAATTACTAAGCACCATCCCGACCGAAGGCTAAAATACAAAGATAAGCACTCATATTGATCGAGCCATCTAAGGGTTTTGTTCGAAATCCTAGGACGCAGCTAGATACGACCGTTAGGGTTTTTGAGGAGCGCAGATCAGATTGTCGGAAAAACACCGGACCTTTCCTTGCATAAAGGCTCAATTGAGTGGCTCGAACGTAGCCGTGAAGTGCCTTAGGGAGGTTGGCTCCGAAGTGATTCGGTATCCTCCGAGGTCTTTGGCTACCTCCTTAAGTTTTTCGCAAACTTCTATGACATAATCGACATGGCTCTGCGTATAGGTCCGACGCGGAATTGCCAGTCTGACAAGATCGTTCGAGGCTGGTATCTCAGTCCCATCGGGCTGAAGCCCAAACATCACAGTTCCAATTTCGGTACCGCGCACTCCCCCTAGTTCATAAAGAGCAACGGCTACGGATTCCCCTGGGTATTGCAGAGGGGGTACTTGAGGCAAAAGTTCACGGGCATCGATGTAGACCGCATGCCCACCAATTGGAAGAACCACTGGGATTCCCATGGCAGCCAATGCTTCACCAAGATAAGTCGTAGAAGCAATTCGATACTTCAGGTAGTCATGCGATACGGCTTCTGACAGTCCCACTGCGAGTGCCTCAAGGTCCCTCCCGGCTAGTCCTCCGTAGGTAGGAAATCCCTCGGTGAGTATTAGCATCGTGCGCGCCTTGTTTGCTAACTCCTTGTCGTTGCAGGCCAGCCAGCCTCCAATGTTTCCCAATGGATCCTTTTTGGCAGACATGGTCATGCCGTCAGCCAAGGAAGCTATCTCCCTAACAATGTCGGCGACTTCCCTGTCCTGCTGTCCCGATTCTCGCTGTTTTATGAACCAAGCGTTTTCGGCAAATCTGCAGGAATCGATGAAAAGCGGTATTTGGAATTCGTCACATACTTTTCGAGTCTCTCTTATGTTTTGAAGGGAGACGGGTTGTCCACCCCCCGAGTTGTTCGTGATCGTTAACATGACAACCGGAATATTCTCCCTGCCGACATCGTGGATCAGTTTCTTCAGCGCCACTACGTCGATGTTTCCCTTAAAGGGATGACGAGACTTCGGATCCTTACCTTCAGCTATAACTAGATCCACGGCGCGAGCACCGGTAAATTCAATATTGGCGCGAGTGGTATCGAAGTGGGTGTTCGAAGGAATCGTTTTTGATGGATCCGAAATTATTGAAAACAGGATGCGTTCCGCTGCCCGTCCTTGATGTGTCGGTATGACGAAGTCAAAAGGGAAAAGATTACGTACCGCATCGAGAAAAATGGCCCAGGATGGTGATCCAGCATAGGATTCGTCACCGTGCTGGATTGCGGCCCACTGATCTCGAGACATCGCTCCAGTTCCTGAGTCGGTTAGGAGGTCAATCATGACCTCCTTCGCCGGAAGGTTAAATACGTTATACCCAGCCTCCTTGATCGATTTTTCTCTCTCAGCGCGTGTGCTTAGCCGAATTGGTTCAACCGAGTGGATGCGGAACGGTTCGATGATCGTGTGGTATTCCATTTCTGAAATGGTAGTAGTGGATAACCGAATTGATACGGGCCACTACTTTATGCTAAATAGTCATGAGCCGACTGGCGACGCAGCATCGGCCATGCTCTTTGTTCCAGCGAGAATCGTTAATGAGTATCAAAGACATCTCT
>JABEUO010000224.1 GCA_013044415.1 Acidimicrobiaceae bacterium | reverse complement strand
CTGCTCCGAAAACACCTTGTGCAATCTCAGGAGAAGGGCATTCATCGTTTTGCCGAGTGCCTCGACTTCATCGGCGGTATTTGGTATTTCCAGTTCTATGTTTTCAGTCCCTGCATCAATGGATTCGGCCTGTTGTCGGATGTGCTCTATGGGAGCCAATGCCTTTCTAGAGAGGATATTCCCGGCGAAGGCGGCGAGCAACATGATCAGCAACCAACCTAGCCATAGAAACTCTTTCAGTCGCCCTATGGTCTCGGCATCGGCGCCCATTGGCCTCGCTATGACGAGGATCCTGTTCGGTTCCAATGAGGAAGGTTCCAGCAGGAAACGGTATTCTCCGGAGTAGCCCTTTGGAGTTGCATTTAGGAAGACGGCATGGCGAGCTGCTTGTGAAACGGTGGTGGAGGGTAAAAGCGGAGTACTAGATCCGGTTGGAAAGCTGGCAACGACTCGATTTTGGTTAGAGACGAGTTGGACTAAGGGAATGATTCGGGTTCCTCCGAGGGTGAGCGGTCGGTCGAGAGGTGTTGGCCGTGTGGAGACTCCATGCTCCTTTTCGGTAAGAGTTGTGGTGAGAAAGTGGACTCGGTTTACGAGGCTCTTGTCGAGGGTAGCGTATAGGTTTCGAGTTAGGAGCTGAACCATCAAGAATGCACTTACACCGAAGATGATCGAAGTTGCCACTACGAGCAACAGGGTCAAACGAGTTCTTATCTTCATCTTTTAGCTAACTAGCTTCTTGGCAATGGTGGCTGATTGAGCCACTCGTTCGTATTTTCGATAATCGATTACCACTTTTCCGTACTGAAAACCCGATACCCCACCGACGACCAAGGCTAAACGACCACATCCACCAGCACAAAGTGGATGGTTTTTGGGTAAATGGCTGGTCTCGAGCGATTCCGTTGGCTGAATTGAAAGAATGCGAAGGATTGAGGGCATCCTTTCCGGCTCGGGGAAGGGGAATCTAAGGGTGATTCTGATCACTTCGTACCTCTTTCGATGGGGTTAAAGACCATTCTGTAGCCGAGGGTTCGGACCGTTTCAATACTTACAACATTTGAGAGGGGCGTCAGTTTCTTTCGCAAGTACCCGACGTACTGATCTACGATGTTTGAGGACCCATTGAAGGGGAACTCCCAAACCTCCTCGAGAATTCTGGCACGAGATATAGCGGCGTCACTCTTTTCGAATAGACACTTAAAGAGGTCAAATTCGGTTGCCGTTAGGACGACGTCGGTAGAGGAGTAGCTCACTTTTCTGTTCAGCACGTCTATCCTGACCCCATTTTTTTCGATGTAGCGCGGCCAATTCTGGGTTCCGCGACGAACCAGTGCACGTAGTCGGGCGAGTAGTTCGGCAAAGCTGAACGGCTTGACCATATAGTCATCTGCGCCAGAGTCGAGTCCTAAAATGCGGCTATCAATTTCGTACTTGGCGGTCAGCATCAGGATAGAGGTGGTCTTTCCCTGCTTTCGGATCTGACGGCAGACCTCGAATCCATCTATAAACGGGAGCATGACATCGAGGACCATGAGATTGTAGGAGTTGGTCAGCGCCATTTGAAGGCCAGCGGCGCCATCGGACGCGACGTCAACCTCGAAACCTGCTTCGCTGAGGCCACGGCTTAGCAGTTCCAACATCTTGCTTTCATCCTCTACTACCAGGAGTTTCATAATTCCGCCTTCATTATTATCGGGTGGGAAGTTACGGCAAAACAGGGGTTCAACACGACGTCTCCATGATCAGACGAAATGGCGGGGAAGGGTATTAGGAGCGTCCGGCTGCATGTCGGCCCCATAGCAATGGGACAGTCGCAGCAGAAGCGTAAAGTAGACGGGTCACGGCGCCTCGGGCGCAGAGAACTTGTGGTTTCACACTTAAAGGTTCTTTCTCCACCCCTCATCGCCCCCATCGCTTCGAGGCTAATGATCCAGTGGAGAGTCGGGTTCAATTGTGTGGGGCCTCATACATTAGACACACCCAATGTTAATGGGGTCTTTTCTATGCTTTGGCTCGTGAAAGTAGAAGTTTTTAATAGAGCTAGTTTCCATTTGTCCGTAGATAAAGCCTTCGAACTAACTGAGCGATTGCCGCTAGCTTTAACCTCCAATTGGCTAGCCGACCTCGATTTCGCCAAGAGGATTTGATGGCCCAGGTTGATGATTCAGGTGGATATCCAGCCGGCTTCGGCGGATCAGGCGAGGAGAGAGAAGCTGAAATTTCGGGGACCCGCAATAGGTCGGTTCGTTCCAGACTTTCTCGAGTCCGAAGGGGAATAGCCGGTCACCGGGTCATATCCGGGCTTGTGGTAGTTGCTTTAATCGGCGGGTCCGTTTACGCCTACTATGAGACGAAGCCCAGGTCTAGTGCCGCCCTGGTCACCGAACCCGTAAGCCTGGCTACTATTAGGCAGGAGATCTCAATTACTGGGACTCTCGAGCCTCAGACCGACTTAGGTCTACTATTTGGTACGACTGGTATTGTAAGCAAGATTAACGTCATATCAGGACAAAAAGTAGTAGCTGGCACGGTCTTGGCAACCCTTGATACCACGACTTTGAACGACCAGATCGCCCAGGCTGAGACCACCCTAAGTGCCGCCAGGGCCAATCTCGCAAGTGCCGAAGGGGCACTACCCCTCACCGAACAGTCCAACAGCGACGGCCTTTCCCAGACTCAGCTGACGGTGCAACAGGACAGTGCAAAGCTAGCTACTGACCAGAGCACATTGACCTTAGACCAAGCGATAGCGAACAACTGGTGCCAGGCCGACGCCTCGTCGTCTGAGTGCGTTTCCGCACAGCAGGCTTTCACTTCGGCGCAAGCTACCGTTCAGACCGATCAACAGAATCTTGCATCGGACCAGGAGTCTGTGACCGCTACCCAGGCGAAAAATACCCAGTCGGTCGATTCAGCGAACGCAGCTATTGCTCAGGACCAGACTAGTTACAATAACGCGGTTGCTTCACTAGGCGCAGCTAACTCAGCGCTGAATGCGTGCACTTCAGGAAGTACAGGAACCGGTGCAACTTCTTGTACGCAAGAATCACAAGCTGTCACTGCTGCCCAAGGCCAGGTGTCTTCGGCTTCCACTTCGCTTTCAAATGCTCAGACCGCCCTCACCGATACCGAAGCCCAAAACGCAGTTTCATTAGCGCAAGCCCAACTTGCAGTTACCGACGCTACCCAAAAACTAGCTACCGACCAGACGACCTTGAACCTCGACAAAGCGATCGCATCTGGTGGTTGTAGCGCAGATCCATCCTCTTCTGAGTGCAGTCAGGCACAGTCGGCGGTGACTTCTCAGACTCAAGTGGTAACCTCAGACCAGTACCAGCTTGCGACCGCACAGTCTCAGATACCGTCGACTCAGGCAAAGAACACCCAGGCGGTCCAGCAGTCGCAGTCAGCTATCTCGGCGGACGAAGCGCAAGTGGCCAATGATCAAGCGACTCTAGCTACCGACCAGGCCTCCTTGGCCCAGGCAGAAATCGTTGCGCCTATCTCCGGGGTTGTAGATCAGATCAATATAACCGTGGGTCTAAGCGGGTCGGCTGGTACTTCAGCCTCCGCAAGTTCAACCGGACCCACCGGGGCGATAATACTGAGTTCCCCTGGTGGCTACGAGGTGCAGGGCTCGGTAAGTGACGCCCAGATATCCCAAGTCCAGCTCGGGGAGCAGGCTACGATCGTTCCAGCGGGAGCAACAACTCCGGTATACGGTACCGTAACCCAAATCACCCCTCAAGCGACGATAACTTCTGGCGTTGCCAGCTATCCGATAGTTGTTTCAATCACCGACGCCAACCCGAATCTCTATTCGGGGGTCAAGGTGACTAGCAAAGCACCTCAGCTGTTCGCCGGAGCGTCCGCCCAAGTCGCATTGATCGTGAAGCAGGCCACTAACGTGCTGAGCGTTCCTACAAGCGCCGTTCATACCGTAGGTTCCCTCAGCTACGTTCTGGTAAAGAGTGCCAACAAAGAGAAGAGGGTAATAGTATCCGTTGGTGCTGCGGACGCCCAATACACTCAGGTTCTTTCGGGCTTGAAGTTGGGCGAGAGCGTCGTCTTGGCAAATCGAGCCCTCGCAATTCCATCTAGTCCTGGCGGGTTCGGTGGTGGCTTCGGTGGCAAGGGCCTTGGTGGTGGCGGAGGCTTTGTCCGCCGGGCGATCGTGGGTGGATGACAGTGAGCCAAGATTCCCCAGTTGAACAGGGTAGAGATGGGCGAAGAACGGTCCCCGTGATAGAAATTTCTGAGCTGCGCAAAACCTACGGCACTGGCGAAGCGGCGGTCGAGGCTATTCGTGGGTTGGATCTAGTTGTCGAGGAAGGTGAGTTTCTATCGGTAATGGCCCCATCAGGATCCGGTAAGTCGACCTTGATGCATATCATCGGATGTCTCGACACCCCGACCTCGGGGAGGTATAGGCTCGCTGGGAGGGACGTTTCTAATCTGGATGAAGCCGAGCTAGCGAGGATTCGTAATCGGTACATCGGTTTCGTATTTCAGCAGTTTCACCTGCTTCGACATTTGACCGCAGTGAGTAACGTCGAACTACCTCTGGTCTATGCAGGCTTGAATCCAACTGACAGGAGGGTTCGAGCGATAGAGGCACTTCGCCGTGTTGGTCTCGCGGATCGGATGCACCACCGACCGACTCAGCTCTCCGGTGGCCAACAGCAGCGGGTCGCTATCGCCAGGGCTTTAGTCACCGATCCTACCGTCATATTGGCGGATGAACCAACGGGGAATCTCGACTCGGCATCGTCTGAGGAGGTGCTCGGTTGGTTTGGGGAGTTTCATCGCGCTGGGCGCACGGTAGTCTTGATTACCCATGAACCAGACGTAGCAAAAGTTGCCTCTCGAGTGGTGAGGATGCGCGATGGGGTAGTGGTAGGTGACGGCCCACCTGAGCTCATTTTTGTAGGTACAGGAACTACTTTTGCCGGAGCCACTCTAACTGAGCAGCCCCAGGATGGATCCGAGCCATCGGGTGGATCGGCGGGTCACAGATGATGAGCCTTAGAGAGACCCTTAGGGCATCGATCGAAGCGATTGCAACCCATCGGTCAAGGTCACTACTAACGGTGCTAGGGATATTAATCGGTATCGCAGCCGTAATTATCACAGTTGGGCTAGGCGAGGGATCCCAAGCTAAGGTTACAGCCGCCGTCTCCTCACTAGGAAGTAACTTATTGGTAGTTTCGCCTGGTAGCTCTACGGGCACTGGCGGAGTCCGAGGTGGCCTGGGATCGGCTTCAACTCTCACCCTCGCAGACGCAACGGCCCTGGCTTCACATTTAGACGCTCCTGACATTTCTGCAGTAGCACCGGTGGTCCAGAAGAATGAAGCTATGTCCGCCGGTGGAAACACTTGGAGTGCGCCGGTCATCGGAACAACACCTCCCTACCTTGGTATTCGTAGTCGTCAGATCTCCTTTGGGAGCTTTATTACCAGTGCCGACGTGACTTCTGCCAATGAGGTGGCGATTTTGGGCACCGAGGTTTCGGCTGAACTGTTCCCGGGCCAGAATCCGGTGGGTCAGACGATCAATATTAACGGGTCATCTTTTTCGGTCATCGGGCTTCTTGCATCTGCGGGTTCCTCGGCCACAACCAACCAGGACGATCAGGTCATTGTTCCGATTACGACCGCCCAGTCGCTGCTCGTAGGTGGGAGAAGTGGAACTTCGGTGGATCAAATACTCCTGCAAGCAAAGTCACAAAACTCAATAAGCGCTGCCTATCAGGAGGCTAATGCTCTGCTACTCCAGGCTCATCAGATAACTACCCCTTCGGCAGCAGACTTCACGATTACTCCAGAGACTCAACTCCTTACTACCGCTACCAGCGTCTCGAAGACTCTGACCTTTTTGCTAACCGGCATTGCGGCTGTGTCTCTATTGGTTGGCGGTATCGGTGTCATGAATATCATGTTGGTTTCGGTAACCGAGAGAATTGCCGAGATCGGTCTGCGCAAGGCGCTTGGAGCAACACCGAGGGCGATTTTGAGGCAGTTTTTGACCGAAGCGCTCCTTCTTGGCTTGGCTGGGGGGATATTGGGTGTAGTTCTGGGAATAGGGGCATCACTTATCGTGCCGAAGCTCACCTCGAATCCCGTGGCCCTTTCGGTTCCAGCGATTATTGGGGCAGTGGTGGTCGCTGCGGGTATTGGGCTGACATTTGGTGTTTATCCAGCCTCTAGGGCGGCGAGGCTCGCACCGATAGATGCCTTGCGAGGCGATTGACGGAAAGAGTTAAATGCGGTGCGTGTTTCGAGGGTGAATTTACATAGGCAAACGAATTTGTGAAAGGGAATTATCGATGCATCTTGGAGCGAATAGGACATTGATCCTCTCAGCGTTTGCACTGGGGATATTGGCCGCTGGCTGCGGTTCTCCGCAGGCTGTCTCACCGACCGCTGCGACCGTCGCGCCGACGACTTCAAAGCTGCAAACTAATCGGCCGAGATTCTCGGTAGCGAATGGGAAGATAACTACTGTAAGCAGCACATCATTTGACCTATCCTCGCCCAAAGGTAGCGTGACGGTCAATCTAGTGGGTTCGACCAAGTATTTCCAGACCGTTTTAGCCTCGGAGTCGAGTATTTCCGTGGGTTCGTGTCTAAGGGCACTGGGACCCGCAAACTCGATAGGAAATATACAAGCAAGGGTGGTAACGATATCGAAGCCGACTTCGTCGGGATGTAGTGCTGGATTTGGATTCGGCGGTGGGTTTGCAAGACGCTCCGGCGGCAAAAGTGCGACGGCGAGTGGGGGTAGTTCGACCGGAGGAGGACTGCCAGCTGGATTCGGTCAAAACTTCTCAGGTGCCTTTGGAGCGGTGGTGTCGGTGTCGACTTCGACTATTGAGGTTCAAGGTGCACAAGGGCAAGTGGGCGTGTTAATAACTCCTTCAACCCGGATCGTTGTCACCCAGACGGCACCGGAATCGGTTCTCGTGGCTGGCCAGTGTGCACGGGCCATAGGCGCCAAGTCTAAGTCGGCTACTTTTAACGCAGCGTCGGTTACGGTAAGTGCACCTGGGCAGAGTGGATGTGCTTCGGGTGGATTTCGAGGAGTACGTCCGGCAACCTCTCCTCCAACTACGGCATAGCTTTGTGCTTTTGGAGTGATCTTCAGGATAGAGAAATCAATGTGCTTTGATGGTGCTTTGGTGGTGCTTTGATGGTGCTTTGATGGTGCTTTGACCCAGCTTCGAAATTAGATCGAAATTAGCTATTCGTCTTATTGCGTGGAAAATACGGAGAGAACACGAGGAAAATGCGAGGAACTGCCAGAAGACGCCCCGATATCCATTCGTAAAGGCCGGTTCGTGATGTCGGTTTTCGATTGGCTTTCCTGCTCTTTGCCTTGACTGATCATTTTTGTAAGACATAACTGCCTGGAGCAGACGAGATTACTGGGTATTGTGCGGAACCCATCCCAGGCGGAGAAGTCAGGCTACTCGAGTTGTCCGCGAGCCATTTTTGCCAGTCGACCCACCACGACCCATCGTGGTATTCGGCCCTGTTGAACCATTCGTCCGGCCCCAGATAACTTGCCCCCGGAAGTCGTCTGGACTTTCTGAAGTGCCTCCTCGGGTGACCCGGCTCGCTCACGATGCCGGCGTTATGTCCACCTGAAGTCAACACGAATGTGAGGTCTGAATCGGACAGAATGTGGATCTTGAACACTGACTTCCAAGGGGCGACATGGTCCGTTTCGGTACCCACGACGAACATCGGCGTTCTTATGTCCTCCATGGCAATGGGATGACCGTTGACCTTATACCTGCCTTCGGCAAGATCGTTGTGGAGGAACATGCCCTTGAGGTATTCACTATGCATGCGGAATGGCATCCTGGTGGCATCGGCGTTCCAAGCCATTAGGTCGTTCAATTTTGACCGTTCGCCCATCAGATATTCTCGCATCATCTTCGACCATATAAGATCACTCGACCTCAGCATCTGAAATGCCCCGGCCATCTGCGAGGAGTCTAAGTAACCTTGGATCCACATCAGGTCGTCTAACAGTGCTACCTGTCCCTCGTCGATGAACAAGGTGAGCTCCCCGGCTTCGGTAAAGTCCGTCTGCGCCGCCAGCAGGGTGACACTCGCTAGCCGATCATCTTTGTCCCTTCCCATTGCCGCTGCTGCGACGCTTAACAGTGTCCCCCCGAGGCAGTAACCCACGGCATGTATTTTTTCGTATGGAACAATGGAAGATACCGCGTCAAATGCAGCAAGCGGACCGAGATTTAGATAGTCGTCCATCCCCATATCCCGGTCCTTTTCTGTCGGGTTTATCCAGGAGAGCATGAATACCGTGTGACCTTGGTCGACGAGATACTTGACTAACGAATTCGATGGCGAAAGATCGAGTATGTAGTACTTCATGATCCAGGCAGGCACGATAAGGATTGGTTCCTTGTAGACCTGCTCGGTCTTTGGGGTGTACTGGATAAGCTCCGCAAGCCTATTTTTCATTACAACTTGACCCTGCGTAATGCCGAGTTGCTTGCCGACTTCAAATTCTTCGGTACCGGCAGGTGGAAGCTTTGCCGAAGCCCTTCGCAAGTCTTCGAGCAGGTTAGCCATGCCATCAACCAGATTTTTACCTCCAGAGCTAGATGTCTTGGCGAGGACTTCTGGGTTGGTCAAAAGAAAATTGGATGGGGAGAACATGTCCAACAACTGCCGTGCAAGAAACCTGACCACCTGCTCCTTGTGCAGTGAGACGCCGCTCACGTCTGTCGTAGCTACGTCAAGTATTCGCTCGGTAATCAGGAATTGTTGATGTATAAAGTCGAATGGCCAGCTATCCCAACCTGGACCGGTGAAGCGTCGATCACCTGGAGCCGGGATTATGTGTGGAAGGGGCCTATCGCCGTCCGAAGATCGACTGGCAGATTCGATTATGTATCTGGCCATCTCACCCTCAAGCCGGGCTAATTCGGCGAGGATCGAAGCAACCTTTCCTGGCGAAAGGGCTAGATTGGCAGCCCAGTCAGCGAAGGCAAGGCCAAGTGCTATCGGACTCAGTCCAAGGGTCGCCTTTGCAATTGAAGCTTTGACGAAGCGGTCGATACCCTTGAATTCTTCGGTCATTGGATTTGCGGATGGTGCTTGGGAAGCGTTGGACTTCGTGGCAAAAGATGGTTTGGAAACCGTTTGATAGGATTTAGCCAATTTCGAAGGGTCTTGCTTGGAGTACATGTCTTTTTGCATTTGACGCTCCCGGTAGAAGGTGTGGTGACCAAATTCCTACGACTCAGGCTCGAATCGGAAGTTAACCAGACTCTATGCCCAAGAACTTAAAGTGACAACTCACGTCGACGGAATTACTAGTTCTATTTCTGCCTGGTGATAATTGAACGCCGGAAGCCTCGGCCACGGGCATGCGTCACTTCGGCATTGTCCGTAGGTTGGCTTAGCCGATCGGCGAGGAGAGTTTGTACGGTTCTGTTAATGAATAAAGCAAATCCAACTTGAAAGAGTAATTCCCCCTGAAGCATGAGTGCGAGCATGTTGTCCGGCAGCGAGAGCATCGCTAGAATTCCGCCCAACAACTGAACGGCAATCGAGGAGGTCAGCCAAATATTTTTGGGAAGTTTGAAGTATAAGTAGCTACTGGTTGCCATCTGAGCCAAGAAGAAGGCTGCGCCGATGGTCATGTGGGCCCAGTTAAAGAAGGTACCAGCGGCGTATGGCGTGAGAAGAAGGAGTATGGCTCCAACTCCTACGACCCTGAAACAAGCCGCAATGTAGCTAAAGGGCGAGCCTTTTGGGAGCCCCGACGCAGATTTGAAAAGCATAAGCGAGGTCGCCGTCAGGCCAACTACCAGAATTGGCACTGTTGCAAATCGGATTCCCCAATAGCTGATCCCATAGACCGAAACTGAATGGCTGTGCAGGATTAGCCAGCAGACCACGACCGTGGCGCTAAAAGTCAATTCGGCCAGATAAAGCGGCCTGAGACTTTTCCCAGCCGACATTTGCATATTTCTTTGTTCCATCTGACCTCCACCAACCCTCGCAAGAGAGCGGAAGCTACCCAGAATGTTTATCTACTTGTAGCATACAACTATATTTTTGGGATAGATATTTCAGCCAAGGATTGATTTAGCTAACTATCATTGCGGCGATCTCTATGCATTGCCTCTGGATGCATTGCCTCTGGATGTTGAATGGCGGGACGATTTGCAAAGTCGGGATCCGAGAGGTGATTGGAGCATATAGAAGCTGGCAAGACTGCTCTGAATCGGTATTTGATGAGGCTGCTGAAGGAGACCCTATTCAACCCTGAATCAAAGCAAAACCCGAGATTAACATGCCAGTATCTAAGCAGGACCTCGGGCGTATTTAGTGCGCTAAGGACAAAGGTGCGGTAGTGGCTTTTTCGTAAGACTTGAGGTTATCCTGGTCAGTGTTTGGACTTGTATTGACGTCGGAAGGACTCTTTCGTGAATCGACCGGTGGACTTGTCTGGGTTCAAAAGATTGGTTTGACGAGGTCCTTGTCTTTTGTCCGAGCGAGTTGGATCACGGCGAAAATCGTCGCCAACCCTCCGAGGAGGCCGAGTGGCCCAAATGGAGCATTCAAAAGGGTCACTCCGACCACAGCGGAGGATATTGGCTCCGCACCGAGAATAACAACTGCCTCCACCGGTGCCAGGTGAGGGAGCGAGCTTAAAAAGAGGGCCCATGGCACGGCGGTGCCAAGTAGGACGATAAAAATTACCAGGAGATCGGCGAAGAGATTCATAGTTGGCAACGATTTGGTCACCTCAAAAGGACCAAGTACAATGCCGTCAAATACCGAGGCCACCGCCACAACGAGGATAGGGCCGTACTTCTTAATGAGGCTAGTCGGGTAGTAGGTATTGAATGCGGATGCAACGGCTGACCAAAGGCCCCATCCAACTGCGGTCAGCGGAACGACCAGTGTGCCCAGTTTCCCATTACTTAGTAGCAGTACCGTACCGCCGACGGCGAGCAGTAGTGCCACTACCTCGCCTAGACGGGGGATCTTCGCAGCTTTGATTGCAAGATAGAAGCTGAGGATTAGTGGAGCCAGGAATTGGAGCACAGTCGCCGCTACAGCGTTTCCGTCGGATATCCCTAAGAGATAAGTCATCTGTACCAGGCCGAGCCCAAATATGGCGTACACCGCCATACGCCAGACATCCCCCTTCGACCTAAGCAGGACTTTAAGTCTGGGGAGGTTGCCGCGAAGAGCGAGAGCCACCACCAATATCAATCCGCCGGCAAACATTCTGCACCACAGCAACCACATTGGATCCATTTTGAACCTGGCAAAGAGCTCTTGAGCTGCGGTTCCAGAAACCCCCCACAGCATCGAAGCTACCAAAACGCGTATCACCGCCCAGGAGTGAGCCGAGAGCAACCTGTCATTCTGGACAGGTGAACTATTTGTCAAGCGCCGAATCAATCTGGCCGCCGTTGCGTCTCAGTTGCCGACTTAGCGTGGTCAGTAGGTGTAGCTCTTGGCCGGGTTGGATCCAGTAACACCACTAATCTGCCAAAAAAGCCCACAATTGTGGCAAGCGATCTGAACCTAAGATCGCCATATGATCGGATGGGCGCACCCAATGGAGCCTTACCTGAATTGGATGCCACTTGGGTCCTTAATACGACCAGGGATGGCACAAATGAATCGCACCATCTCTGTGACACAATAGGGCTAGCAGTCCAAGGGTTTCCCGTTGAAAGGTGGAGCCGAAACGAGTGGGCGTTCGCCTTAGAAAGCTGCCGTGACACCAGGTTGCCCATTGAAATGAATTGACCAATTTTGCGAGCCGATACGGAGAAACTGCCAGAGCAGCACGACTTGTCTGCCGATTGAAGACCTATTCCTTGAGAAAATACCGACTATTAGGAATTCAGGCCGAGTCATTATTCACACGATGTACTTGCAGTTGCAGCAACTTCACATAATTCATCGGAATTAGCCTAATTCACCTGCTCAGTGGAGTGTGCGGCTGAACTGCAACACCTAGGGATGTCCATGTTGAAGTATTTTTGCGGGATATTCGAACCGAGGGTTTCGCCTAGAGAGAAAGTTTCGCAGGCGGGACTTGTATGATCCGGAATTAGGACAGTTAGGTGTGGACGTTCTGTCGGCTCGACCCGCGCATGCTCAGAGCGGTCTTTCGGTGCAGTTCTAGAAATTTTGACTCGTGTATAGTCTGAGTAATGCCTGAAAGTACTGATAACGGGATCTCACTGTCCATCGCCAGCCTCGCTAAGCGGCCACTTCCGGCGAGTCAGGTCATAGTTGGTCCCAGGTTCGATTCAAAGGGCGAGAAGCTTTACTTCATGTATCCAAAGACGGCGGCGGAGCTGTCACTTTACTGCCTCGATATTGGATCAAAGCAACTCAGGGCCTTGTTTAATTCGAACCTTATCAATTCCGAACCCACCCTTGAAGAACAGTTGAGACGGGAGAGGTTGCGGCTCAACTGGGAAGGACTTTCCGATTTCGAGCTAATCGAGCTGGAGGGCGCTACATATGTGCTTATGAACCTCGGTGGAAAGTTTATTTTGGCAGATCCCGACGACGAAAGCATCCTTCTCGACATGTCGGATTCCGGCTTCGTTTCGGTATGTCAGGCTGGCAGTGGAGATTACCTACTCGGAGTCAAAAGAGACGGGATTTATAGGATTTCACTTTTTGGTGGCGAGGCGACCGCTCTGATTGAATCCAAAGACGACGAAGGGATAACTTATGGAATCGCAGAATACGTAGCTCAAGAGGAGCTCGATAGGTTAGACGGGCTCTGGTGCTCGTCAGACGGACAGCTCGTTGCCTTTACAGAGGTCGACGAGTCCATGATTCCGACCTTTCCAATAGTTCGAGATAATGGAAATGAAGTTGTTGTCGAAAATTATCGCTATCCCTTGGCGGGAGGAGATAACGCATCCGTTCGCCTTGGACTATATCGGAAGTCCCTCCAGAGCGTCGAATGGATTGATCTGTCGACACTTAGGGATGGTTACCTGGCTAGAGTGTGCTTTACTCCAGGATTGAAAATGTGGATCGCTGTGCTCAACCGCAGCCAAGACGAGCTTCGCTGGTACCTATATAGCCCGAAAGAGCAAACACTAAGTCTCGTTTACATTCAAAAAGAAGAGCCGTGGATCAACCTTCCCTCCACGCCTTTCACCCTTAGGTCGGGTGGCATTCTTTTTACCACTGAAGAGATGGGCTTCTCGCACATAGTGCTCCTCGACGAAGATGGAAATTTACGAAAGCTTACTTCCGGGGAGTTTTGCGTTACTGAAATAGTCGGCATATCTGCGGATGAGAAGAAGGCGTTTTTCCTATCCACCAGCGACTCACCCTTGGAGAGGCATCTTTATTCGCTAGATTTAGATGACTTATCGATTGACAAGTTAAGCGTAGAGGCTGGGGTGAACCAGGCTTATATGTCTGGTTCTGGCAGAGGATACGTCCTGGTGCAGAATTCGTCGCGTGAACGCTCCTTTACGGCAACTCTTTACGCCTTGGACGGAAGCTGGATATGGGATCTGCCATTTGAGGGTGTCTCTGCGGATTCGCTAGGGCTGCTTCCGCCTAAGTTCATCGAGTTGACCCTCGAAGACGAAACTACCCTCTATGGAGCCGTATATCTTCCAAGCGATGGCCTAACCGAAGGAAGGCCCCTCGTCGTGGCCACCTACGGTGGACCTCGAGCACAGACGGTCCTCGACTCCTGGTCGATGACGATCGATCTTCAAGCGCAGCTCTTGGCTAGAGCGGGGGTAGTGGTTTTCAAATTGGACAATCGTGGAAGCTTTAATCGAGGAAAGGCATTTGAGGCGCAGATCAGACACGGCTTTGGTACCGTGGAGCTCGAAGATCAGCTGGCGGGAATCGATTTTATTATTAGGGAACTTGGGGTGGACAAGGATCGAGTCGGAATCTACGGGTGGAGCTACGGTGGGTTCATGACCCTGATGGCGATGTCTAGAGCCGCCGACCGATTTGCGGTTGGCGTAGCGGGGGCGCCGGTGGTCGACTTCGCCCTTTACGATACCGCTTATACCGAGCGATACCTCGGATTGCCAAGGGAGGAGCCCGAAAGCTATCAAAGAACCGACGTCACTAGGTATGTCGACGGAATTACCGGGAAATTACTGGTGATACACGGCCTCATCGATGAAAACGTGCATTTTTCAAATACGACCAAGCTGATGGCGTCTCTCGAGGGTCTCGGCAAGGATGTTGAGTTTGTCGTACTGCCGGGATCCCGCCATGGACCGAGGGGTTATCGGACGTTGTTAGAGGTAGCTTACAGGCGAACTAATTTTCTTCTTAGGGGTCTGGGCCTGAGGACCCTTGGGATCGAGGAACTTCTTTAGGTCGATTGTCGATGTAAATCGGCGGCCCATATAGGGCTCAATTAGCAACTCTTACTGGGTGAATTTTCGTGATCGGACCTTGGCG
>JABEUO010000041.1 GCA_013044415.1 Acidimicrobiaceae bacterium | reverse complement strand
TTTGGTCTTTAAAACAATATCGGTTGGATCGAGATCGTGTTCTTTGCCCACAACTTTCTCGGGCGATACGGCTTCTGCGATCTCCCCGCCACTTGCCGATTCAAACATCTGGCCTCAACGTCCTTATCACTACCCCTGTCACTGTCTCTTTCACTGCTTCAGTCGTGTGCGTACGATAGGGCGCCATTAAAAATGGGCACTAGCGTCAAGGAGAACGCTAATTAGTTGACGTGAATGATCAGTGAACGGCGGGTGAATAGTACCGATACGCCGATCAACAAACTAGTTTTGCAGGGGCAGCTAGCGAAAATCCTTTCGGTCCCTAATCGATCAAACGCGACTAGCATTATCAAGACAAAATTATGCGCTCCCCCGGATCAAATTGCGACCCTTCAAGCGAACTTAGAGACAGCGAGTTCGGTAGATTTTGCCATTCGGCAGGGTCAATTAATTCCAGGGGAAGGGTGCCTAGACGCTTGGTAACAAACAGATGATTGATTCGGTAATTAGGAGGTCCCGTGGCCGAGGTTGAAATCGGTATTGGTAAGTCTGGTCGCAGGGCTTATGGCTTTGACGATATCGCCATTGTCCCGTCACGTAGGACTCGTGACCCCGAGGATGTCGATATCTCCTGGGAGATCGACGCCTATAAGTTCGAACTCCCGCTGATGGGATCGGCGATGGACGGGGTTATCAGTCCCTACACTGCGATAGAGATCGGCAAGCTCGGGGGCCTCGGAGTGCTCAACTTGGAAGGCCTTTGGACTAGGTACGACGACCCTGATTCGGTATATCAGGAGATCGCTTCTCTGGATCCCGAAAAGGTCACTCAAAGGATGCAGGAGCTATATTCCGAGCCGATCAAGATGGAGCTCGTCACCGAGAGGATCCGGGAGATAAAGGCCCAAGGAGTTGTGGCCGCTGCATCGATCACCCCGCAACGGACGACCCAGATGATCAAGGCAATCCAAGACGCAGAACTCGACATTCTAGTCATCCAAGGTACGGTGGTTTCCGCAGAACACGTCTCTAAAACCTCCGAACCTTTGAACCTGAAGAGGTTCATAAGAGAGCTGGAGATACCTGTCATCGTCGGTGGATGCGCCTCGTATCAAGCCGCCCTACATCTCATGAGGACTGGTGCGGTTGGAGTCTTGGTTGGTGTCGGTCCCGGTAACGCTTGCACGACGAGGGGAGTACTTGGACTCGGTGTTCCGCAGGCCACGGCTATAGCCGACGCAGCGGGAGCTAGGATGAGGCACCTGGATGAGACGGGCGTCTACGTCCAAGTGATCGCAGACGGAGGAATGAGTAGGGGCGGTGACGTCGCAAAGGCCATAGCTTGCGGAGCAGACGCAGTTATGATCGGCTCTCCACTCGCTGCAGCAGCAGAAGCACCAGGAAGGGGTTATCACTGGGGCATGGCGACTTTCCATCCGACCCTCCCTCGCGGAACTAGGGTCAAGACACAAGTTCGTGGGACACTCAAGGAGATACTCGTAGGGCCGGCACACGAGAACGACGGCAGGCTAAATCTATTTGGTGCCCTCAGAACCTCCATGGCAACTTGCGGATATGAGACGGTCAAGGAGTTTCAGAAGGCAGAGGTGATGGTTGCACCTGCCCTGCAGACTGAAGGTAAGGCCCTGCAGCAAGCACAGCACGTCGGGATGGGACACTAAAGGCTAAGTGAAACAGGCTAAGTCCTCCAGGGTAGTCGTAGTAGATTTCGGGGCACAGTACGCCCAGCTCATCGCCAGGCGAATCAGGGAGTTGCACGTATATTCGGAGATCGTCCCTTATTCGATTACGGCGGAGGGCCTTTTGGAGGATCCGCCGAAGGCGATCATCCTTTCAGGGGGTCCTAAGTCGGTCAATGAAGCGGGCGCCCCGAGCCTAGATCCCAAGATCTTCGAACTAGGAATTCCGATACTTGGGATCTGCTACGGGGCACAGCTGTTGGCGGTGTCATTGGGCGGAAAAGTTGAGCGGAACGAAGCCGGTGAATACGGCAGGACAGTGCTTCGGCGCAAAGAGGCTGACACCCTATTGGGTGCCACGCCGATATCTCAGAAAGTTTGGATGAGCCACTTCGACTCCATCTCCGAGCCGCCGCTGGGAGCTACGGTCACCGGCTCTACCGATGGTGCCAAGGTGGCAAGTTTCGAAGACCTATCCTCTGGGATCTGCGGGGTACAGTACCACCCCGAGGTGACCCACACTGAGTATGGGAGGACGGTACTTTCCAATTTCATATTCGAGGTAGCAAAGTGCGACGCTACCTGGACCAACTTCTCCATCATTGAAGAATCTATAGCTCTTATCAAGGAACGGGTGCGGGACTCGCGTGTGATATGTGCCCTTTCTGGCGGGGTCGACTCGTCAGTCGCCGCGGCTCTGGTCCATGAGGCTATTGGGGATCAGCTCACCTGTGTTTATGTGGACACTGGATTGATGAGGTCCGGCGAGACCGAGTCGGTGATCGAAACTTTCAGAGATCGCTTCGCCGTAGACCTAATCGCCGTGGACGCGTCAGAGCGCTTTTTTGAAGTGCTAAGGGGAGTGGTCGACCCTGAGCAGAAGCGCAAGGCAATCGGAGAGACATTTATAAGGGTCTTTGAAGACCTTAGGCCCGAACTCGGCCGGGCTGAAT
>JABEUO010000223.1 GCA_013044415.1 Acidimicrobiaceae bacterium | reverse complement strand
GGCCCCTTCGGCCCGGCAGGTGGTGATCCACTCGACGGAATTAGAGGGGACTTTATTTAGTAGGAGATGGCGCCCCGGGTGGCTCAACTACCAGGGGCGTACCGGGGGAAAGGTATGTGGATTAGTCGGTGCCGGCGGTAAGGGAGTTTGAGTTCGCCTATGCCGATACCGAGAGACGCAATTCGCCTAGTTGAGCTAGGCGGGGCAATTTTTGAAATAGTTATTTTTTGTGTGAATTTAGGCACAGGTGCTGTGCTGAAGAGTGATATATTAGTGGCAGATCAGATTGCTAAGAGAGGGGTAACGATCTAAATGAGCGGACTACCTGAGAGGGCCGATGTCGTTATCATCGGTGCAGGAATTGTTGGAAATAGCTTTGCATATCACCTGGCAAAGTTAGGTGTTCAACGGATTGTATTGATTGACAAAGGACCACTACCTAACCCAGGTGGATCTACGGGACACGCCTCCAACTTCATCTACCCGATCGAGCATTCGAAGATGATGACCCGCCTAACTCAAGACAGCGTTAGGCAGTACAAGGAACTCGGAGTTTTCACCCAAAGCGGCGGCCTTGAGGTCGCCCGGACCGAAGAGCGTATGCAGGAACTTGAGCGCCGCATGGTATCGGCACTTGCTTGGGGTGAAGAAGCACAAAGAGTTACCCCTGAAGATATCAAGAAACTTGTTCCTTATATCGACGAGTCGGTGATTATCGGCGGAGTCTACTTCCCTGCGGTTGGAGTGGTGGATTCATTGCGTGCGGGTACCCTCATGCGTGAAGAGGCCCAGCGCCTTGGGGCACTGACGGTAGTTGGTGGCACAGAGGTCGGCGATATCAAGGTCGAAAATGGTGTAGTCAAGTCGGTCGTTACCCTTGACGGACAGGAGATTTTTGCCGACAAGGTAGCTATCTGCTGCGGTGTTTGGAGCCCGAAGATTGCAAAGATGGCGGGGGCAAATATCCCGCTAATTCCGACTGTCCACCAGATGATAAGCGTCGGACCAATCGCTCTATTCGCAGATACCGTGGGCGAGATCACCTACCCAATCGTCAGGGATATGGACACCGGAATGTACGAGAGGCAGCACGGCGGTGACATCGAGGTTGGCTCCTACGCCCACCGGCCGATCACCTTGCAGCCTGAAGACATCCCCTCGATCGAAGAGTCGGCTTTCTCTCCGACCGAGCTTCCATTTACCCAAGAGGACTTCGACCCACAGCTCCAAGACGCACTCCAGCTGATGCCGGAGCTTTTGGGCGACGAGAAGGCGGGGGTTCGTCACGCTATCAATGGGCTGATCTCCCTCACCCCAGACGGCCATCCGGTGCTAGGTGAGACGCCAGAGGTCAAGGGCCTATGGTCGGTCGCTGCTAGCTGGATTAAAGAGGCTCCGGGAATTGCCAGGGCGGTAGCTGAGTGGATGACCTTCGGTCAGAGTGAAATAGACATCCACGAGACGGATATCGCTCGCTTCTACCCACATCAGAAGTCCAAGCTCCATGTGAAGCTAAGGGCCGAAGAGCTCTTCAATAAGACCTATGGGATAGTTCACCCAGCCGAGCAGTACGCCTCGAGCAGGAACGTCAGACTTTCTCCGATGCACCAGAGGACCTCGGCCCTTGGGGCTGTCTACTTTGAAGCAGCAGGTTGGGAGAGGCCACAGTGGTATGAGTCGAATGCTCCGCTGCTTGAGAAGTACAAGGGATCGATAACTCAAAGGACCAGTGAATGGGATGCCCGTTGGTGGTCGCCGATAATCGACGCCGAACACTTAGCTATGAGGGAAAATGTCGGACTGGTCGACCTCTCATCCTTCGCTATTTTTGACGTGATTGGCGCGGGTTCGCTCTCCTACCTGCAGTACATGGCGGTAGCCCAAATGGACGTCGCAGTCGGCAGGGTGGTCTACACCCCGATACTCGACGACCAGGGTGGTTTCAGGGCCGACCTTACTATCATGAGGCTCGCTAAGGACCATTTCCGCATCGTAACTGGTGGCGGAGTTGGGCTGATGGACAAGAAGTGGTTCACCGATCACCTACCTGAAGACGGCTCGGTCATACTCTACGACGCCACTGCGGCCCTCACCACTATGGGTGTATGGGGTCCAAAGGCGAGGGAGTTGATGTCCAAGGTCACCTCCGACGATGTCAGTGGCGCCGGGTTCCGTTACGGTACCTGCAAGAACATCACCATCGGCAACACAGAGGTACTGGCCTCGCGGATCTCCTATGTCGGAGAACTCGGTTGGGAGCTATATGTAACTTCGGATCAAGGCGCTCACGTATGGGACCTGTTGTTCGAGGCTGGCGCTGAGTTCGGACTCGCGCCGGTGGGAATCGGAGTTTACGGTACTACTGCGAGGATCGAGAAGGGTTATCGGGCTTATGGCAATGAGCTGACCCCCGAGTACAATCTCCCCGAGACCGGAATGAGCAGGAAGACGGTGAAGAAAGAGGACTTCATCGGGAAGACCGCACACCTTTCGCACCGTACCAAGAACCCGGTCGCACTGCTTTGCACCTTTACTATCGGTGCCGAGTCTCTAGACGGAGCAAAGGGTGCCGAGAGGCGTTTCCCCCTTGGTAACGAGGTCATTTTGACCACCGACGGGGAAAGAATCGTCGATGCAAAGGGCAGGCCATCCTATCTGACCAGTACCGGCTCGGGACCATCGGTTGGGTCTCAACTTGGTCTGGGTTACCTTCCCTTTGACCTAGCGGTTGAGGGAAATGTCTTTGCGGTTCAGTGTATGGGACGTCTGTATCCCGCCACGGTCGCAGTGGTTGGCAATGGTTCGATCTTTGATCCGACCAATGAGCGGCTAAAGGGCTAAGTCGATGCGTGTTCTGGTATGTGTAAAAAGGGTCCCTCAGGCCGGTGGAAAGCTGACGCTGACGGACGATAAGCTCGCCATCGACACTAAATTCCTGGGATTCACCATTGGACCCCATGAAGAGTGCGCCGTTGAAGAGGCCGTTCGGCTAGTCGAGAAGTTCGGAGGGTCGGCCACCGTGCTGACCCTCGGACACGCAGACTCCGTCGAGCAGTTGCAGTTCGCAATGTCGCTAGGAGTTGCCGATGGCATTCTGTTGGATAATGGTGGTGCAGAATGGGGACCAATTTCGACGGCTAATGCCATAGCGAAGGTCGTCGAGGAGATGCGCTCCAAGGGAGACGCTCCCGACCTAATCCTCTTTGGTAATGAAGCACCAGACAGCGGAGACTTTCAGGTCGGGATCAGGGTCGCCAATGCACTCGACCTTCCCCTGGTAACCGGGGTAAAAGGTGTAGAGGTGCTCGATGGAGAGTTGGTGGCAAGGCGAGAAAGCGGTGCTGCAGTCGAGCTGACTAAAGTCACCCTCCCCGCCGTACTAACGGTAAAAGAGGGGCTCAACCTCCCGCGCTACCCATCGCTACCTGGACGATTGAAAGCCAAGAGTAAGCCGATCAACAAGGTATCCCCGCAAGAGAAGGGTGATCCTTCTAAGTTGGTCCAACTGCGCCTTCCGGTGGAGGAGCGCACTGGTGGCGTCTTGTTAGGTGAGGGCCCAGATGCCGTCGGAAAGATCATTGAAGTCCTTAAAGAGTTGGGAGTGGTGGCGAGATGATCCTATGTCTCGTGGAGATATCCGATGATAAGGTGGCTGATGCTTCGCTCTCCGCCGTCTCGCTCGGAGCTAAGCTAGCCGGCGAGAATAGTGACTCGCTGGCATGCGTGGCGGTAGGTGAGGTTTCAGACTCGGCTCGCAAGGAGTTGGGTAGTTATGGGGTTTCCACCCTTTATCTAGCATCAGACCCCCGTTTGAGTCCTTTTGCCCCCGCGGGCTGGGCTAAGGCGGTATTGGCGGCCGTGGATAGCTCTGGCGCAAAGGTTGTACTAGGCGGTTCGACCGATCGCTCAACCGAAGTCCTCGCAAGGGCGTCTGCAAAGCTTGACGCAGCCTTTATGGCAAACTGTATCGATATCAAGACAGCCGGTGGCTATCAGGTATCGAGGCTACGGTGGGCCGGAAGCGTTATCGAAGATGCGGTGGTGTCTGAGGTACCGATAGCAATGTTTAGCGTCGTTCAATCCGAGCTGGCGGCTCCAATGGTAAAAGAGACCGAGGTCCAACTCGAGACTCTCTCATTCGATATTGGCGATAGCGAGCTGCGTGACGCCGTTACCGAAGTACTGCTACCTACCGGCGACGGGGTATCGCTTTCGGATTCACGTATCGTGATCGGCGGAGGCAGGGGAGTAGGTAGCCCGGAGGGATTCAAGGTCCTCGACGAGCTCGCCGGGATCCTCGGTGCGAGTGTCGGAGTCTCCAGGGTTGTCACAGGTCTAGGTTGGAGACCTCACAAGGATCAGATTGGCCAGACCGGGACGAAGATTGCGCCAGAGCTTTATATCGCTTGTGGTATAAGCGGCGCAATACAGCACATGGCGGGTTGTCGGTCAGCTAAGTGTATTCTTGCGATCAACCAGGATAGGGATGCCCCGATTATGTCCTTGGCAGACTACGCAGTCGTTGGTGATCTTCATAAGATCTTGCCGAAGCTTATCGAGGAGCTAAACGCAGCCGGAGTGAAGTCTTAGGT
>JABEUO010000222.1 GCA_013044415.1 Acidimicrobiaceae bacterium | reverse complement strand
CAAATCAAGGATCGAAGATCGCGAGATCCACCGATACACTCCCTATAAGGAAGTGAAGAAGATCCTTGACGAGAGGTTCCTACGCCGAATGGAAAGCCGAGTTGGAGCACGTATCGTCCCTTTGGGGATCACCGGTAACGGTGTCCGAGATACGCGTGTTGAAGACGGAGCTACCGCTCACGGCAGGACTCCAAGGACACCACGACAACGCAAGTTGGACGTGGGAGGTGGGCAACCATCGACTCGCCCTAGTCCTGTCCCAGTGGATGGGGCAGAACACTCAAAGGCGGCTGGAGAGCGAAAACAAAAGAGGTGCATATAAATGTATATGTATTTTGGAGCGGTTTGCCATCAAGCGGACATGTCAAGCCTCGTATAAAACGGGACGGCCCTCCAAGATGAGGGATTCCCGCAGATGCACCCTTCGTAACGGGTGAAGAAGTGGCCAATCGAGCGAGCTAAACAGCTACCGTCGCCGTTGTGACTCGGCCTTGTGACTCGTGGGTAACTGTCACTGGCCAAGAGTTATTAGCAGGTACCAAGTTTTCAAAGATGGCTTAGTTGACTGCGATGCCTATTTGCATTCTGAGGGACGGAAGCAGGTTGCCAACGCTTTGTGGATGTTTTGCTCTAGCATGGGCGTGTGAGGTACGTAGAAGCTTTGGGCGCCCGGATATCGGTTATCGGGCTAGGTACGTGGCAGTTTGGATCGCGTGAGTGGGGATATGGTCCCGACTACGCAGGAAAGACCGCTTTGGAACTAGTTCATCGCTCCCTCGAACTCGGGATAAACCTCATCGATACTGCTGAAATGTACGGACGGGGAAGTTCTGAGAAGATCTGTGGGAGAGCCATCTCGGCTGACCGAGAGGGTTATTTCATGGCGACTAAGTTCACTCCGTTGTTGCCTCTGCCACCGGTGCTTATAACGCACGGCTACCGCAGTGCTTCGAGGCTAGGGGTTAAAGAGATAGACCTCTACCAGATGCACTGGCCGAATCCCGCCTTTCCGATCTCGATGCAAATAAGGGCAATGGGTACCCTGTTAGAGCGTGGCCTAGTGAAGAATGTCGGCGTGTCGAACTACTCGCTCACCCAATGGTTAAAGGCTGAAAAGGCATTAGGGCACCCCATACTTTCAAATCAGGTCCACTATTCGCTCCTGTCAAGAAAGCCCGATCTGGAGCTTGTGCCATATGCTCAGGCAAATTCTCGAATAATTATCGCTTACTCACCCCTCGAACAGGGAGCGCTCACGGGCAAGTATGGTGTCCATTCCCAAAAGACCGGCGTGCGACGGGTAAATAAGTTCCTAAGGCCGCAAGGTATCGCTAAGACGGCTCCTCTGATGGAAGAGTTGGTCAGAATTGCGGAGGAGAAGTCCGCTTCAGTCTCTCAGGTAGCGCTTGCTTGGCTGGTTAGTCAGCCCAATGTCGTCGCAATACCGGGGGCTTCGGCAGTGAAGCAGTTGGAAATGAACGCCGCTTCTTCGGACCTCGAGCTAACCGATGCGCAATGGGAGACCTTAGCTTCCTATCGGCCCTTTTAGACTCCTGGATTGTCCGATGAACGTGTGGTTCAGCCAGGAAAGATTTAGATAGCCGCTATCAATATCTGCCATGGCATACCCCATGCGAGGTGAATTCGACCGATGGTAGTGCGCTTTTTCATTCCGTTTTCGAGTTGATAGACGATGAGCAGCGAGAATTGTGCAATAACTTGGCCTAAGGTTTAGTTAAAACAATGTCAGTCTGAACGGTCCTGTCTAGGCGGCATGTGTGCTGCGATTTTGAAGATCGATGATTTTAGGAAAGACTCAATAGTCAGCAGTTTTTAGGAGGTGGTTGAGACGGCCGAGATATACGACGTTGTCGTGATCGGTGGTGGGCCAGGAGGTTACGCTGCGGCCCTTTACGGGGCTTCAGCGGGACTTAGGGTAGCGGTTGTCGAAAAGGATAAGGTCGGCGGGACCTGCCTTCATCGAGGATGTATACCCGCCAAAGAGTTTCTAGAGACCGCCTCTGTATTTCGTAGCGTAAAAGGTGCGGCGGAGTTCGGCATATCAGCACCAGTAGAGAAGGTCGACTTCTCGATTTCGCAGACCCGCAAGCAGAAGGTCGTTGATCAGCTCTGGAAGGGTCTTTCGGGTTTGATGAAGGGTCGTGGAATTACCACCTACGAAGGTTTTGGAACATACCTGGGTGCTGGTCAAGTCCAGATCGACCAGGGAGAGATCATCGAGGGTGAAAATATTATCTTGGCCGCTGGGTCGGCTCCTCGATCGATACCTGGATTCGAAGTCGGAGAATTCGTTCTCACCTCCGATGAAGTCCTTGCGCTAAATGAGATCCCATCACGGGTAGCGGTTATCGGTGGTGGTGCAATCGGTTGTGAGTTCGCATCGATGATGTCAGATATGGGATCCGAAGTCACGATTATCGAAGCGATGCCGCAGATACTGACCGGCTGTGATAAAGACGTCGCAGACGTAGTGGTTCGCTCTTTCAAAAAGCGAAATATTCAAACATTCGTAAATGCTGCGGTCAAGGGTCACCAACCAAAGGGTGATTCCACGACGGTCCTCTTTGGTGACGACCAGAGTGTAGAAGTCGACAAGATCATCGTCTCGGT
>JABEUO010000221.1 GCA_013044415.1 Acidimicrobiaceae bacterium | reverse complement strand
GGGACCGCAGATCTCGAGTGGGCGACACTGCTCTGGGTCGATTGGTTCAACAATCGGAGACTTCACGGTTCAATTGGAATGATTCCGCCGTCAGAGTTCAAAAGCAACTACTACACTCAAAGAGAGCTTTAGAACCGATCGGTTCTCAAGTAACTGGGTGTCCATTAAACCCGGGGTACATCAGACTCGACTAACAGGAGCACCGCCCAACATAGCTCGTACATCGGACTCATCGAAGTAGCGGTGTCCGCTTGGAAGTCTTTTGGGCGTTATCTTGCCCTCTTGTTCCCAGCGCCGTACCGTACTTGGACTACGCCCAATCCGTTTTGCGAACTCTCCAGTGCTATAAGTATTAGCCACTACAAACACTTATTGCACATGTTGGATAGAAACTCGTCACCTGTTAATAACTCCCATCAGATTTCTGATTCTTTGGTGTTGCTAGCTGGTGAAGGTGAGTTAGCGGGAGAAGGCATTAGTGCAGGATATTTATAGCACGCGCCGCCACTATGGTCACGGTTAAGAGTGATACCAAGGATTCGATCCCCATCAGAATCTTGGCAATTGGACTAAGCGGCATGGTATCAGTTGGGCTGAATGCGGTTGCGTTGGTGAGGGATAAGTAGAGGTAGTCCACGAGGTTGGGGAGCCAACTAGGGCTGCAGATACCCGTTTGGGTCATTTGGGGAAATAGAAAATCGGGATAGTGTTCAGATCCCTTGCTCCTTTCAACCGGTCCACCTCGGTCTATCTCCCAGAACCACAGGGCGAAGACTAAAACATTGGTTAGCCAAATTTCTAGGGCTGAAAAGAAGAGCTGCGTACCGCTAGCCATGGTGCCATGGAGGAGCAGGTGGACGAGCAAGCCGACCGAAAACAGATTTGCGAGCCCTATCAGCCCTATCAGTAGAATTGACAAGTAACGAAGCGACTTGGCGTGTTTGGATCGGTACTGCGAAGTCAAAGCGAGGATTACAACGAGTGCCCCTTCTAAGGCCGCAAGAATCCAGGATGGACCCAAGGTCAGCTGGCCCGGGAGCAAGATGTAAAGGGCTAGCGCAGCTAATATTATCGAAACAGCCGGAAGACGGGGATCTGTCAGAAAGCTTTCGGCTTGGGATTCCATCTTTTTGACCATGCTTATAAGCTACATTTCCCGGACGACTAAAAGTCTGTTTTTACGCGAAGCCCCCCTTTATCAGGAGCGTCTGACGATGGCTAGGTTATCTGTAGCGGGTCGACAAGCTGGGTCACGACTGCCACGGCTAGTGGGTTGGGGCCTCACAGGGGTGACACTCGATCTCGATGGTGGCATGATCAATGTGAAATTTTTCGGAGAGCATTCCTTTTATTGCGTCCGTCCTGACCTGGGCGACATGGAGGTCTACCGATTCAGTGAAGACAATGTGCGCTGATAACGCTGGGGTTTCCGATCCGAGGCTCCAGATGTGAAGGTGGTGCACATCGGCGATGTCGGACTGCTGCAAGATCTCGGTGACTATTTCAGAGGGTTTGACATCTTTTGGTGTAGCTTCGAGGAGGACGTCAACCGTTTGCGCTACTAACTTCCAAGTCGCCAAGAGGACCAAGGTAGATACGAGAATCGACGAGATCGGGTCGATGAGCTTCGCCCCCGTTGCGACGATCAGTAGGCCTGAGGCAATCGTAACGAGCCACGCAAGTGAATCGGCGGCGAAGTGTAGGGCGTTGATTCGGATAGCCAGCGACGAAGGAGTTTTTTCGTGTAACAGTAGGAAAGAAATCAATGAGATGACGCCGCCGATGACGCCGAGTTCGGCTACCGACGCACCACTCGTGACGGCGGGTACTTCTATGCGGTGCGCTGCCTCGATGACTATCCAGACGGTCGTGGCTAGCAAGGCAACGCCGTTAATGAGCGCTGCCAAGACCTCAAGGCGAGCTAAGCCATAGCTATGCCTCGAAGATGCGGGCTTCAGGGAGAGCACGAGCGCCGAAAGGGTGATTCCGACGCCAGCGCTGTCGACGAACTGATGCAGGGCCGCCGAATATAACACCAGTGAATGGTACCTGTAACCGCCAATGGCCAGCACGACCACGAGGACAAGGTTGAGGCCAACGACGACCTTGAGGGACCCACCTTTATTTAGGCGCGACGTTGCACCATCCATGTGATCGTGCTCCGAGTGAAAATCCACACTTTCCACTTTACCGTGGAGGGCGTAAAGTTGTAATTGTTGACCAGAAGAGTCAGCAATATCTGTAAGCGACAGATTGAGCGGCCATAGCCGTATGGGCAATCGTAGACGGAATCGGTGAAATGTCTATTTAGCTTTGCGACATAGCCCCGGAATTTAGGGCTTCAACCACTTAAGGGGAGATATGTTTTTATGATTCGATCGGAGATGCCTAGGTTGTCCTATTCTCGCATCCCGAGGACTTTACCCCGGTTTGCACTACCGAACTCGGCGAGTTCGCCCGGTTAAAAGAGGATTTTTTAGGTCGGAATGTGAAGGTCATTGGCCTGAGCGTCGACGACTTGGAGTCGCACGAGGCTTGGGGAAGTGATATTCGCGACGCTACCGGACAAGTGGTTAATTTTCCAATGATTGCCGACCCCGATCGGGCGGTAGCAGAACTATATGACATGATTCACCCCAACTCTTCGACGACCACGACCGTGAGGTCGGTATTTGTAATCGATCCAACCCGAAGGGTCAGACTCACCATAACGTATCCAGCCTCTACGGGTCGAAATTTCGCCGAAACCTTGCGCACGATAGATTCATTGCAGCTCACAGACCAGTACCAAGTTTCGACTCCGGTAAATTGGCAAAACGGTGACGACGTGATCGTGGCACCGGCGGTGAGCGACGAGGAAGCCAAGATGCTGTTTCCAAAAGGATTTAGGACGATTAAGCCTTACCTGCGAACGACACCGCAGCCAGACATTTAGCCGATTTAGCCCGGTTTGAGCATTCCAACTTTCTCATTGGAAGCCGCTCCGTCTTCGGTTTAATACCTCGCCACCAGGAAAGGAGCATCTTTTCCAGCTGCTGCGGCTCGTTGGAAGGGGGCGATCCGGCTAGCACTCTTGGCATTGACGTAGTTATTTGTTCTCGGTCATTTCATTTTTCAACTGCCTTTTCAGGAGCTTCCCGGCTGCGTTTCGCGGTAAAGCGTCCTCCCTAAAGTAGACATACTTCGGCACCTTAAAGTGGGCAAGCCGCTTTGCAACATGCTCCTTTAACTCCTGCTCCGAAAGTGAGTGTCCGGGTCTGAGTTGAATTATCGCACAGACCTCCTCCCCTAACACCAGGTCTGGTATGCCTACGACCGCAACATCGGCGACGGCCGGGTGCTCGTAAATTGCGCCCTCGACTTCAGGTGAATATACATTTTCACCCCCTCTGATCAGCATGTCCTTAGCCCGATCGACGATGTGTAGGTAGCCTTCTTCGTCAATGAAAGCCACGTCCCCGCTATGTAGCCAACCATTGCTGAAACTTGCCGCCGTAGCTTCTTGGTTGTTCCAGTAGCCGGGTATGACGTTTGCACCCTTGATCCATAGTTCGCCTGGAGTGTTTATGTCCTGATCCGTGCCGTCTGAGCCAATTATGCGGACTTCGCAAACCGGTACGGGCGGACCAACCGAGTCTGGTTTGCGAACATAGTCGTCCCCCACATTCATTGCCGCTATAGCGGACGTCTCGGTCAGTCCGTAACCATTAGAGGGCATGCCGGTTGGAAAATGCTCCTTGATGCGTCTAACTAATTCCGAAGGAGCAGGTGCTCCGCCATAGCTAATATTTCGGATCGAGGATGTGTCATATTTGGCAAAGTTGGGCGAATTTAGTACTTGCCAGACCATAGTGGGTACGCCGCCGAAGAAAGTTACCCTTTCCCTCTCGATTAGTGCGAGTGCGTCCTCTGGGTCCCACCGACGCATTAGGACAATCTTGTTGCCAGCGACAAGGTTGGGAATCATCGTCGCAAAGCATCCGGTCGCGTGAAAGAGTGGAACCGATAGTAGGTAGCTGGACTCTGCAGGAGCCTCGGTCGCTTCGTTATCCGAATTGGACCTCTCTTTAGCGAGCATTGTCGACCTCGTAGTGACGAAAAAGGCGTTCATCAGGTTGGTAACGAGGTTTCTATGGGTACCGATCGCCCCCTTCGCCCTACCGGTTGTACCGGAGGTGTAGAAAATGACAGCTGGATCGTCCGCCTCTATGAGCGCTTCGATGGGTTTGCGCACTCCTGATTTGAGTATGTCTTGCATCTCTCTCTGAACTATCGAAGCAGGAACTTTCGAGCTGACATCCTGTGAGCACCTGACGGCTAGTACACTGAGATCCGCCGATTGGGATAACTCCGAGAGGTAGGGTGCGACTCGTTGAATTCGCTCTTGGTCGAAGATCAGTACTTTGGAACCAGAGTTTTCTAAACCATAGGCGAGCTCATCTCCGCTCCACCACGCATTTAGCGGTACTGCAATTGCCCCGATAGATATTGTGGCCCAGAATGAGATTATCCACTCAGGATAGTTTCTCATTGCTATTGCAACCCGGTCCCCCTTTTCGACCCCCATCTCCAGGAGTTCAGCCGCCAAGGTGAGGACTAACTCGTAATGTTCGGTGAAGGAGTATCTTTCGTCCTCAAAAACCAAAAAGGTCTTATCGCCGTGTCGGCTAGAGCCGTGTAGAAGTTCAACCAGGTTTTTTGGTGCTTTCGCCCAAACCAAGGTTGGTACTCCCCGAATATCTTCCCTCGCCACTTCGAAGGGCTGCCCCTTGGCGGTGAGTAGTTCGGTTGCCTGTGAAACGGTCATCCCCATGGCAATACGATACAAAATCTCTAGTACTAAGGGTACGCGACTTCCAAATACCTTTATTGGAGGTCTAATGTTGTGGAAGTGCAATTAGAAAACTTGGTTGTCGAGGGATCGATCTAATGCATTGCTCGTAGGCAAGCATCTACTAGTTGGCTCGCTCAGAGGGAGCGCATTTATGAGGCTCAGCATGCAGTTGAACTATGCCGGGGACTTTCACGCTTCGCTGCCGCAGATTTTAGCGTTTGAAAGGGAAGGATTGGACGTCCTTTGGGTGGCTGAGGCCTACGGACTTGACTCCCCGACCCTCATGGGTTACTTGGCCGCAAAGACCACGACTCTCCAAATTGGTTCTGCGATATTGCCCATCTACACCAGAACGCCGACCCTCATCGCGCAAACTGCGGCTGGGCTGGACGAAGTTTCTCAGGGTCGTGCCCTGATTGGTCTGGGGGCATCCGGACCCCAAGTGATAGAGGGATGGCATGGAGTTCGTTATGACAGACCCCTCCAACGGACCCGTGAGATAGTCGAAATCTGTCGGAAGGTGTGGTCGCGGGAGCACCTTCGACACGATGGAATCTATCAGATTCCATTACCACAAGATCTTGGGACGGGCTTTGCTAAGCCACTAAAGTTGATTTCGCACCCCCTTCGGTCTCGAATTCCGATCTATATCGCATCTTTAGGTCCGAAGAACGTGGAGATGACGGCTGAAATAGCCGAGGGATGGTTGCCGATATTTTTCATTCCCGAAAGGATGAGAGAAGTTTGGGGAAAGGCAATAGACGCCGGACTCGAAAAGCGACCTGAGGAACTTGGCACTCTAGACATCGTCGCAGGCGGTATGTTGGCGATTGGTGAGGACCTGGACCACCTTCTTGACCTAGCGAGGCCGTATATGGCTCTTTATATCGGAGGGATGGGGGCCAGGGGGAAGAACTTTTACAACGAGCTTGCTGGTCGATTTGGATATGAGAAGGAAGCTGAGAGGATACAGGAACTGTACTTAGCGGGCAGGCGCCAAGAAGCAATGGCCGAAGTGCCACTGGAGTTTATTCGCCAAACATCGCTAGTTGGACCGATGGGCTATGTCGCTGAAAGGATAGAAGCTTTTAGAGAAGCTGGCGTAACTACACTTTCGGTTTCACCAGTCGGCAACGATCCGTTAGGTTCGTTCGTAAAAGTCCGCCAAATGGTCTCTTGAGACCCAGTGACCCATCGAGATCGCTCGGCTAGCGAAGCTTCGGAACAAACCGAGAGGTTGAATTTGGTTAAATTTGGCCAAGGTCAATGGGTGCCAAGGTCAATGGGTGCCAAGGTCTTAAAGTTGAGGCACCCGAATGCTTTTAGGTAGCCTGCTCCTGCTCTATGGTGGAAATGCGCTCTGATTTGCGTTCTTTGAAAACAGCGTCTCGGTAGTAGGCGAGCTCGGCGAGGCTCTCTTTGATGTCATCCATGGCTCTATGCCCCATCGCTTTGCTCGGAGCGGCTTTTAGCTCATCTGGAAACCATCGCCTTGCAAGCTCTTTAATGCTCGATACGTCGATTGAGCGGTAGTGGAGCCAGTTTTCTACTTGAGGCATATACTCAGCTAGAAAACGCCGATCCGTCCCGATCGAATTACCACAAAGGGGTGCAGCACGTTCTTTTGGTACGTGTCGACGGATGAACTCTAGTGTTTCCGCCTCTGCCTGCTGCAGGGTGACTTCGCTAAATGCCATTTCAGCTATTAGTCCGGAGCGGTTATGCATCTGGATGACCACGTTGTCCATCTGATCCAGTTGCTCCTGGGTCGCCTTTATAACAAGGTCGGGCCCCTCTTCGATTATGTTGAGGTCATCGTCGGTCACGAGAGTAGCGATCTCAACTATGACGTGTTTTTTCGGGTCTAGCCCGGTCATTTCTAAGTCCATCCAAACAAGCACGATTATCAATGCTAGAGGCAGCGACTATTCTCACTTGTGCCGAATGTGAGGAATGCATGGTTTTATCTCAACCTTCTTTGTGCCCCTGGGTGGTCGTTCCGACCTATCAGGAGGCAGAAAATATAGAAGAGCTGGTGAAAAGGGTTCTTGGGGCAGTCCCCCAAGCCACCGTTCTGATAGTTGACGATTCAAGTCCCGATGGTACCGGTTTAATAGCAAAAGGGCTAGCCGACACTGGCTTGGCGGTGCGGATACTCGAGAGACCCTCCAAATCGGGTTTGGGGAGCGCTTATCGGGATGGTTTTCGTCTGGCCCTCGATTCAGGAGCATCAGCGATTTTGGAGATTGATGCCGACCTTTCTCACGATCCCGAATCAATTCCGGAGCTTTTAACTGAGTTGGACAATGGGGCAGACCTGGCAATCGGGTCTCGTTATGTGCCAGGAGGTTCGAGTCCCGGCCTACCGCCATTACGTCTTGCTATCTCTAAGGGTGGAAATCTCTACGCCGGCTTCGCCCTGGGTGTTCCGATAAGGGATGCAACATCGGGTTTTCGGGCATATCGAGCTGGACTGATCAAAGAGATCGATCTCAGCAGGATAAGGGCTGATGGATATGGCTTCCAGGTTGAGATGGCCTATGAGGTTCACCGTCTAGGCGGCAAGCTGGTGGAGATTCCTATTACATTTCGGACTCGGGTTGCCGGGATCTCCAAGATGTCAGGAAGAATAGTAGTTGAAGCCATGGCCCTATGTACCATCTGGGGGGTAGGTCGAAAGTTGCCATACTTGCAGCGAGACGACAGACAGGAAAAGGCATTAGACCTTTTCGAGAAGGCTCTGGCCGTTATGGACTCTTTGATCGCTAAAGGTAGGAGAGGCTAATCAGTGCCAGCCGTTCCGTTTATCAGGCTGTCGGACTCTGCGAGGGCGCCAGAGGCCGCATTTAGCGACGATGCGGCTTTTGATCTCTATGCAGCCGAAGAGGCGGTAATTCCAGGTAGGGGCCGGGCAACTATCGGTACTGCACTTGCTATAGAGTTGCCTCGTGGTTTTTGCGCCCTTGTCCTTCCTCGCTCCGGATTAGCCCACAAGTTCGGAATCTCGGTACTCAATTCACCGGGTGTAGTGGACGCTGGCTACAGGGGAGAAATCAGGGTGGTCCTTGCAAATCATTCTGAATCCGATTTCGCAATTAAAATCGGGGATCGAATTGCACAGTTGGCGCTAATGAAAGTTCCCGAAGTTGAATTTATCGAAGTCCAAAGCCTGTCCGAGTCGGATAGGGGAGTAGGCGGCTTCGGTCACACGGGAACATGACGGTATTCCTGCCTTATAGGACGGGAGTTTTCGGGTCCGCGTATACCAGGCGTGGTAGCAGATGCCGATTCACTTTTCTCGGTTCCTTACCGATTTAGGGCCACTGTAAGCTGTCAAAATTGCCGCCGCTGGTTTTAAGTGGACTCCAGGGTCGCTTTCAGTTCCCTATCGTCCATCGGCCACCATCGGCCTGGTTCAGCTGGATGGCGAAACGAGTTTCTTCTCTGGCATCCGATAACGGAGGGGACCCTTGGGCATTGCAGTGAGACTTCTTTGGATCCATTTCAAGTCAATTCCCCTCGCCCCAGAGTTATGGAGTAGACCGCTTGTGTTCTCGTTTTAACGTCGTTGCCAATAGGATCACCCTGTGGAGAAGCTTTCGGGTATGGATGCAGGATTCTGGTACCTTCATGGGAAAAATTCGCCGATGTACCTGGGCGCAGTGTTGAAGTTGGAGCCAGAGGGTGGTTGTCCTGGGATATCCGCCGCCGAACTGATTGACCTCTTTACGGCTAGGAGGGGACGCCTTTTAGCTTTGACCAAGAAGGTCTGGACTCCGAGGCTCGGAATCGGATTTCCGCACTGGATTGAAGATGAAGAATTTGACCTTGATTATCATATTGTCTCCGATCCTGAGCCTATAGATCCAACTTATGAGCTGGACGTTAGGGTGGCGGAGTTCTTAATGGCCCACCTTGAGAAGGATCGTCCGCCCTGGCAGATCAGGCTCTTTTATGATCGCGAAGGTCGCACTTTCCTTATTGTGAAGCTTCACCATGCCCTTTTGGATGGTGGCTTAGGACTTGAGTTGCTCTCCGGTGTAGTCGATTTGGAGCCGGACTTTCATCCAGACACAGCTTCGTCTCGACAAAACATGCCGTCCAATCCGCCCTCCGTAAAGACTCCGAATCCGGTTGATGCAGGACTTGAAAGCATTATTGACCTTGTCAGTGGGCGCATACCCGCATTGTTGAATTTGAAGCGGCGGGTCTCCGAGGCAAAGAACCATCCCGAGGGTCATTTCGGAGATGCTATTGGTAGTTTGTTTTCCGGAACGAAATGTGAAATTTCAGGGACTTTGAGCGATCAGCGGGAATTTAGAACCTTGTCGTTCCCTTTGGCGGTGCTGTCGAGACATGCAGCACGATTAAATACCACCCTGAACAACGCTCTGTTGTCGGTGATTGCGGGTGCAATGAAGAGATACTTCGACGAGAGGGGGCTCGACCCGATCGAGTCGCTGGTCGCTCTCGTTCCTATATCCCTTCGTGGACAAGAAGACGGAAATCAAGACTCCAAGAATCGATTGATGGGAATGCTGGTGAAGCTTCCCACGGGATCTCAAAGTGCGATTGAGAGACTCGATTCAACTACGAGGGCGGCTATCAATGCGAGGAAGCAAGCTGATTCGCTCGGTTCTGAAGTGCTATTTGAATTGGGTACTTTGGTCGCTACCCCGCTTATTTCATTAGCTGTCGATTTTGCCAACGAACTTTCCCTGTTGGATTCGATAAGACCCCTCTTCAATCTCGTTATATCGAATCTTGCTGGCGTGGATTTTCCCCTCTATCTGCTCGGTCGGCGAATCAGCTCAATCATCCCGATTGGGCCATTGGCCGAGGGGAGTGGACTAAATGTCACGGCATACAGTTACATGGACCAGATGGAGCTGGGAGTGATGAGCTGCCCCAGGTTACTGAAGGACCCTGACCTACTAGTCGTATCGATAATTGCAGAACTAGATGAAGTCGACCGGTTTGAAGTGACAGTTTGAAAGTTGTACTCCGACTAGAGTGATTTGCACTGCGGACGTGGCTCAGCTGGTAGAGCATCACCTTGCCAAGGTGAGGGTCGCGGGT
>JABEUO010000220.1 GCA_013044415.1 Acidimicrobiaceae bacterium | reverse complement strand
CTTATACCCTCTTTGCGCTTTTTGCTAACTATGTTTATTTAAAAACCGGGAGTTGCTAACTAAATAATGCAATAGTATCGTTCCAATTACTAACTGGTAGGCTGAAGGGACTAGGATTTACAAATGGGCGAATTTGCAGACGCTATTGCTAGTAATGCCTCAGCGGAGGATTTAGCTGCAATCCAGCTACCTGAATCCTTCCGAGCAGCGTTCGTGCGCCAAGAGGACGTCGAAATGTTCTCTGGCCTCAAGACGCAGGAAAAGGATCCGAGGAAGTCTCTTCGTGTTGAGGAAGTACCTTTCCCTGAGATGGCACCAGATGAAGTAGTAGTCGCCGTTATGGCATCGTCGATCAACTACAACACCGTTTGGTCGTCTATTTTCGAACCGATTCCGACATTTGACATGCTGAGAAGGCTCGGTCGTAGCGGCAGATACTGGGCGAAGAGGCACGAGCTCCCCTACCACATCGTAGGTTCCGACGGTGCCGGGGTCATCGTAAGGGTCGGCTCGGCGGTTAGAAACTGGAAGATCGGCGACAAGGTCACCATCCACTGCAACTATGTCGACGATCAGGATCCAACGGGTCACGACGATTCGATGCTGTCATACGACCAGAAAATTTGGGGATTTGAGTCTAACTTTGGAGGACTTGCAGATTTCACCTTGGTAAAAGCCAACCAGCTGATGCCAAAGCCCTCCCACCTGAGCTGGGAAGAGTCGGCGGTCAACGCCCTTTGCAACTCAACCTCATACCGCATGCTCGTTTCGCGCAACGGTGCCTCGATGAAACAGGGCCAAGTAGTTCTGATCTGGGGAGCAAGCGGCGGAATTGGTGCATACGCAGTGCAGTACGTACTTAATGGTGGAGGAATCCCGGTCGGCGTAGTCAGCTCGCCGGACAAGGTCGATCTGCTCCATCAGATGGGCTGTGAAGCGGTCATCGACCGCAAGGCAGCCAATTATCAGTTCTGGAAGGATCCAGCAACCCAGGATGAATCCGAATGGAGACGCTTCGGAAACGACATCCGGAAACTCGTTGGAGACGATCCAGATATCGTGTTCGAACACCCGGGTCGGCAGACGATGGGCGCCTCTGTGTACGTGGCTAAGAGGGGAGGTCTAATAATGACCTGCGCCGCCACTACCGGTTACATGATTGAGTACGATAACCGTCACCTTTGGATGAAGCTTAAGAGTATCAAATCGAGCCATTTCGCCAACTACCGAGAGGCTTGGGACGCCAACAAGTTGGTTTCACGAGGCAAGATACAACCGAACCTGTCCGCGGTATTCCCGCTAGACGAAGTGGGCGAAGCCGCCTATCTGGTGCACAGGAATCTCCATGAGGGCAAAGTCGGTATCTTATGTCAGGCGGATAAAGAGGGTCAGGGGATCGATGATCCAGAGTTCAGGGACGTCGTCGGAGAGGACAAGATCACCCTCTTCAGAAGGCATTCCGAGCAGGTAGCTGCAGAACGGTCTGGATTCTAAACCAAACTTACGGGAGCCGACATGCAGCCCATAGAGATTGATCACGTGGCAATAGCGGTAGAGGACATCGAAAAAGCGGTCTCCTACTACCAAAACAGTCTCGGAGCCAAATTGGTCCATCGGGAACGCATCGAATCAGACGGTGTAGAGGAGGCCCTTTTAATAGTCGCCGAATCCTACATTCAGCTTCTCACCCCGACTAGCGAAAGCTCGCCCGTAGCGAGGTTTCTCGCCAAAAGGGGCGAGGGTCTTCACCACATTGGCTGGAGGGTCCCGGACTGCGCCGCAGCACTTGAGGAGGTCAAAGAGGAGGGAGTGGAGGTAATCGACCAGAAGCCTCGCCCCGGATCCAGGGGGACTACCGTAGCATTCATACACCCAAAGAGTTCTTTTGGATGCATGATCGAACTAGTCCAGGAAGGGCCCGCAGCGAACTAGCTGGGCACGTTTAAAGCACCGCTCACGCCGACCCGGTCGGCCTCGAAATACCCTCTGGTTTGCCGGCGGGTAGGTGCGCGGTGCCTGGTTTTCTGTCTCAGAGCTCCTTGTCTGTCTCCTTATCTCACTATTTTTTGCCCATAAGGCGACTCGTCGGGCTTTCTTAGTTGAATTTTCAACTTACTTTCCAAAAATAGCCCTTCAAAATACCTTCGCCGTATATTCTTGAATTGTGGAAGATCATAAGTGGCTGAGCAAAGAGGAATCCGATCTCTGGATTCACTTTCTAGCGGTTTCACAGCTCGTGGACCGGCTAGTGGATCAGCATCTTCGCAAGGAATTTGACCTTTCCCATTCCGACTACGAAATCCTGGCCAGACTCTCTGAGGCCCCGGATCGCATCTTGAGAATGGGTGAGTTGGCGAACACCATTTTCGCCCCTAAAAGTCGGCTTTCCCACCAGATAGATCGGCTAGCCCTGTTGGGTTGGGTTAGCCGAAAAGAGTGCCCCTCTGATGGGAGAGGCGTCATGGCGCAACTCACCGATGAAGGCTACGAGCTACTCAAGGTGATCGCTCCGAGCCACGTAGCGTCGGTTCGGTCGTATTTTGTCGACCTAATCCCAAAGGATCGACTCGATTGCTTCTCTGAGACACTCGCCACCGTGCTCAAGGCGATCCCCGGAGGTTGCGCCGTACTCCCTCCACGCTTTATCGAGGACCAGATGAGTGTGCAGAGCACACCCCTTTGATCTTATAAAGCCGGAGTTGAAGACATAAATTTCAAGAGTTCGACTGACTCACAGCGACACTTGATTATCGATCAAGGAGGCATCTATGACTATGCCGGCAATCTTTCTCGGCCACGGCAGCCCGATGAACGCTATCGAAGCGAACGAGTTCTCCCCAGCATGGAGAAAACTTGGAGAATCTTTGCCCACGGTAAAGGCGATCTTGTGCATTTCAGCCCACTGGTATACCCGGGGCTCCGGGGTGACGGCGATGACTAAGCCGAGGACGATCCACGACTTCGGAGGATTTCCCCAGGAGCTCTACGAAGTTCAGTATCCTGCGCTGGGGGACATTGACCTCGCCAAGCGCACAAAGCACCTTTTGGCTTCAAAGGCTGAAGTCGCACTCGACCAGGGTTGGGGTCTCGACCATGGAACTTGGTCGCTTTTGGTCCACCTTTTCCCAAATGCAGATATTCCCGTCGTGCAGCTAAGCATTGACGCTACCTTGGACCATAAAGACCATTTAGAGCTCGGTAGGATGATCGCCGAACTCCGCCAAGAAGGATATTTAGTCCTCGGGAGCGGAAACGTAGTACATAACCTGCGGGCGAGTTTCCAAAGTCAGGACGCAACCGACGGGTTTGATTGGGCCAAGCGGTTCGATCTTGAGGTCAAGAAGCGAATAGAAAACCGGGACTTTTCCAACCTGGCCGAATACGAAGAGATGGGTGATGAAGCTAGGTTGGCGGTACCTACCCCCGAGCACTACCTTCCCCTACTCTATATCCTGGGAACTGCCGAGCCCCAAGACGAACTCTCCTATGTTGTGGAGGGTTACCAATGGGGCGGGATTTCGATGCTCGGAGTCCAAGTCGGATAGCGGCTCGCACAAGAAAGTCTCCAAAAGCCCTCAGCCCGCCCTCTTACTATGCACTCGTAGCATCTGGTTTCACTCATTAGCGCGATTTGATTCCTCTCGCCATACCGCATCATCGGTGAACTCAAAGGACGTCAATCGATAAGCCGATCGATCTTTGTTTAGAGCAATTTAACCATAAAAGGGGAGCCGTTTCTGGCTCCCCTTTTATTGGCGGAGGGGGTGGGATTTGAACCCACGGTGCCCTTACGGACACAGCGGTTTTCGAGACCGCCCGATTCGGCCACTCTCGCACCCCTCCTGTAAGCTTCTCTAGCTTAGAAGCGAAGCGATTCAAAGAAGTCCATAAGCAACAGAGAACTCTCCTTTTCCCTGACTCCCGCCAGCCTCCTCATTTGGTGGTTGAGCCTCGGATCGCTAGCCAAGTTATACAACGAACCTACTGCCCCCCCTTTTGAGTCAAAGGCAGCGAAGACTACACCTTCGATGCGATGGGCCAACATCGAGCCGGCGCACATGAGGCAGGGTTCAAGCGTCGCAACGAGGGTGACACCGGTCAGGTAAGGGCCGCCGAGGATTTCAACTGCGTCTTTTAGGGCAAGAATTTCTGCGTGTCCGAAAGAATCTTTTTTAATTTGCTTCTCATTGTGACGTTTAGCGATTAATTTTCCCTCGAACACACACCCCGCAGCGATAGGAATATCGCCGTGCATTGGGGCCCTAGCGGCCTCAGCAAGCAGTTCATCCATAACCTCTTCAGCTGAAAAATCGAATACCTCAGGAACCAAAACCACCTCCCAAGTGGTTAAATACAAGTCCCCCG
>JABEUO010000219.1 GCA_013044415.1 Acidimicrobiaceae bacterium | reverse complement strand
GACCCCAACAGGCCTCCTCAGAGCTGGGCTCATCGGGTCGAAGCTGACCTATTGCAGAGGTTTGCTAGCGTCGTGGTTCTTCCCAGGATCCCCAGTGGCCATTGCTCCAATGGCCAACCACCGTTTTGACCTACTGATCAGGCAGAGCAAGTCAGCAGAGGAAGTCAGCAGAGGAAGTCAACAGAGCTTGTTAATGGACTGACGAGGCCTTGTGACTCAGTTCGGCTCATCGAGTGAGGTCAGAGTCGGAGCCAGCGATATCAAAAAGGTCATAGCTTCACAAGATAGGCCATGCGAACGTGGTAACTCCGAAGCGGGCGGAGGTCAAATCTCAAATGGGCAAGAAAATATCCGCAATTTCTGCTTTAATTTGCTTTAAGTAGAAAGTTGGTGAGTCCTTAGCCGTTCCGAACCCCCTTTTCCGAAGGTTCGCAGGATATGCGGGGCACAATTGGGAAGAATGTGCGAAACGGGCGGATGGAAATCGAGTTTGGCGCCGCCGTTTGTGCAGCGATGTTTAAGAAAGTTGATGTATATGGTAGGAGTCTCTGCGGATCGATGATATACCAGTGGTATGTTATTTGTTAGGTCAGCAAATAATTGGGGTGAGTCGGTAGCGCATAGGCGGTTACCCGACGGATTTGCTGGCAGTAGTTTTTGAGTTCGTAATGGCTACTTTCAGGTATCCGAGCTATGGAGATCTGAAAGTGGCTGCGGCGTTCCATACCGACTCAGTAGGGGGGTCACCGGTTGGAGAAGAGTCAGATTCAGATTTCGTGCAAGAACCTCTGGAAGGTTTTTGGGCCAAAGGGTGCGAATCTGGTGGGCTCACCAGATACGAGCCTTCCGCCAGCGGAACTGCAGGAGAAGACCGGTTGTGTCGTAGCCATAAGGGATGTCTCTTTCGAGGTCGCTCGGGGCGAGGTGTTTGTGGTTATGGGCTTGTCTGGTTCCGGGAAGTCGACTTTAATCCGTTCGCTAACGAGGCTAGTGGATGTCGACGCAGGCGAGATTGAACTCTGCCAGCGTGACGTACGCAAGGCGGATAAGAACCAGCTACGGGATATTAGGAGACACAACGTCTCTATGGTGTTTCAGCAGTTTGCGCTCTTTCCCCATCGACGAGTGGTAGATAATGTCGCTTTTGGGCTCGAAATACAGGGCGTAAAGAAGGCCGATCGCTACCGCAAGGTCGATGAACTTCTGCAGATTGTTGGATTGAGTGGATTCGGAAACTCTTACCCGAGTGAGCTATCTGGGGGAATGCAGCAGAGGGTGGGACTTGCCCGGGCGCTTGCGGTGGACCCAGAGGTGCTCCTTTTCGACGAAGCTTTCAGTGCCTTGGACCCACTTATTCGCAGGGAGATGCAGGATCAAGTCATTCACCTCCAAGAACAGCTTCATAAGACAGTGGTCTTTGTGAGCCATGACCTGGACGAGGCCCTGAAGCTTGGTGACCGCATAGCGATCATGCGCAATGGTGCCTTTGTTCAGGTTGGAACCCCGGAGGAAGTCGTGGGTTCGCCCAAAGATGCATATGTAGCTGCGTTTACCAGGGACGTGTCGCGTTCAAAAGTGCTCACTGCAAGGTGGGCGATGCAAGCTCCAAGATACCCAAGTCTCTCTTCCTACGAGGACCGAGTAGTCCCGCCGACAACCCTGCTACAAGGTGTACTTCCTGTCGTACTGGCCTCCGAACTCCCAGTCGGTGTTGTCGATTCCGACGGCAGGCTGATCGGAGAATTGGACCGTAGGTCCGTCCTGGCTGCTATCAATGATGGACCCCCAGATTCAGCTCTGAATGAGGACGAAATGCTTACTACGCCTGCCAACTGGAGGGAGGAAGTAGCAAAGTGACGGTGGTAGCCGAATCTAACGAGCGGGCAGAGGTGGTTCAAAAGCCAGAGCAACTTCCCCCAAGCGCAAGGGCCAACAAGGTTGTGGCTGCCAAGTTGCTGCAGCGGCCATATACGGGGCTTTTTGTCCTTCTCCTTGCGATGGTGATATCTGCGATCTACGGTGGATTTCAATCGGGTTTTCCTACGAGCTGGGTACCGAACGTAACCACGTGGTTTAACTCGGTTGCCAACTGGATCACAATTCATCAGAACACCGCACCATTCTTTGTACATTTTTTGACTCCTATCGGTAATTGGCTCGGAAATTCGGTGAATGCCGTTACCGATCTGCTGAATTGGCTGTCTTGGCCTGGGGTAATTGCGCTTTTCGCCGGGACTGCGGTATTAGCAGGCAAGTGGCGGGTTGCAATATTTGTCGTGATAGCGATGTTCTACTTCGGATTAATCGGCCTTTGGTCGGCGAGTATGTCCACTTTGGCGCTGATGAGCGTTGCGGTGCTGATATCGGTTGTCCTGGGGGTTCCATTGGGAATCGCAGCCGCCGCTTCGAGGGTGGTCGAAGAGGCGATCAGACCGATTTTGGATCTTATGCAGATGCTTCCCGCTTATGCCTACCTCGTTCCAATAGTTCTTCTCTTTGGGATCGGTAATTCTGGCGGGATAATCGCAACGGTGATATATGCGATCGCACCAGTGATCCGCCTCACGATGCTCGGAATTCATTCCGTACCCTATGAAACTGTTGAGGCCGGGAAGTCGTTCGGCTCCAATAAGTGGCAACTTCTTAGGAAAGTACAGTTGCCGATGGCGCTTAAGCCGATCGTCCTGGGCATTAATCAGGTCATAATGATGGCGCTTTCGGTCGTAGTTATCGCCTCCTTGGTGGGGACCGGTGGGCTGGGCGACCCCATTTTGCAGGCTTTGAACATCGTCGACGTCGGCGACGCACTCACCGCCGGAGTGGCGATCGTCTTTATGGCGATGATCCTCGATCGGATAGTTAGCGCTGTAGCCGAGAACGTCGGTAGGAACGTAAGCACAAAGGGTCAGAGACAGCTGATCAGCCCGAGGAATCTACGGATAGCAGTTGGAGCGCTGGTGATAATTGCGATTGCGCTTGGAAACGTTGTTGGCGGCGGCGGATCCTTCCCAGCGGGCCTTTCACTCTCCCTTTCGGCCCCAGTCAACTCCTTTTTGAGTTTCCTCCAGAGCCACCTCTACCATTTTTCTTCCATTCCGGTCATCGGCGGGACGTCCAACCTCAGCTCCTTCACCACGCTCGAGATTCTAAATCCGCTAACCAGGATCATCGGAGATTTCCCATGGTGGCTCGCCGTCTTCGGGACCGGGGTAATCGGGTACCTGATAGCCGGGTGGCGTAGGGCCGTCTTGGTCTCCATCGGAGTAACGGCAATTGGACTATTGGGAATGTGGACCGATGCTTCGGTGACCTTGTCGCAAGTGTTGGTGGCGCTTGTTCTCTGTGTAGTAATCGGAATTCCGCTGGGAATTGCCGCTTATTGGTGGCCACCATTGGAGAAAGTGCTTAGGCCGATCCTCGATGTGTTGCAGACGATGCCGGCCTTTGTCTACCTCATACCGGTAGTGCTGTTCTTCAGCGTCGGAAATATGGCCGGCGTGACAGCTTCTTTCGTGTATGCACTGGCTCCGGCTGTAAGACTGACCAACCTCGGATTGAGACAGATAAAGGTCGACATGATCGAGGCTGGAAACTCCTTTGGGGCTACCCGTTTCCAGATGCTTCGCAAGGTCGAACTACCGGCGGCACGACCCACGATAGTTCTCGCAATCAACCAGACGATCATGTTGGTTCTGGCTGAGGTGATCGTCGCCGGTCTAGTCGGTGCCGGTGGTCTCGGATACGACGTGGTCGTCGGACTAGGTCGAGACGAATTTGGTCTCGGACTTTCTGCCGGTTTGGCAATTGTAGTTTTAGGAATCGTTTTCGATCGCTTGACGCAAGGGCGTCCGGCAGGGAGGAGGAGCTGAGGGCAAGCGAAATTGCGTTTTCGCCAGCGTTCTTTTCCACAGGGACTAGACGTTGGATGTTCGTAGTTGGTCACACTCTAACGACGTTTTGACTCAGGCAGATTGTTGCTGGGTCGACTGGGTGGGGTCTTTGGAAAGTCGTCTACAAAGTGTAGCTCAAAAGGGCTACGGAGGAGGGAATCCATACATGATGCCAAGTTGTGAGTGGCAGTCGGTAGCGGGATTCATCACAGGGGGAACTAAATAATGTCAATAAGTTCAAGGATTCCCCGACTTAAGCGGTTAGTCCGCTGGGGCGGGGCTATAGCTGCAGGCACGGTTCTACTAAGCGCTTGTGGATCGTCTTCGTCGAGTTCTTCGTCGAGTTCTTCGTCAGCTACCAAGCCGACGATCACATTGGTGACGAACTCGTGGGAGGGGTCGCTCGCCAATAATGTTGTGGCCCAGTATGTCATCGAGAAGGACCTGCACTACCCGGTGAAGCTGTTGGACCTCGCGGAGATTCCCGCTTGGCCGGCTACCGCATCTGGAAGTGTTTCAGCGGTACTCGAGGTCTGGGGACACTACAACCACTATCAGACCTATGTCGTAGGGAATCATGAGGTCATTAACGCCGGTCTTGAAGGTCCAACCGGAAATATCGGCTGGTACATACCGACCTACTTGTTGAAACAACATCCAGAACTGGCCACCTGGCAAGGAGTGAAGGCCGATTGGAAGCTCTTCGTTACCCCCCAGACCGCTCCTCAGGGAGAGTTCCTAGATGGTGCGCCAAGCTACGTCACTAATGACGCCGCCCTAATCAACACACTTGGTCTTAATATGAAGGTGGTTTACGCAGGTTCCGAAGCGGCACAGTTGTCTCAAATTGAGACGGCGTACAAGGCAAAGAAGCCGATCATCTTCTACTGGTATACGCCTCAGTACTTCAACCATGTCTATTCGTTTAGCCAAGTTGCCTTGCCTCCGTTTACCCAAGCGTGTGCAAAGCTACCAGCGGCAAAGATCGACTGTGCGTATCCTCCGTACTACCTGTACAAGATCATGAATTCAAAGCTTCCTACCACGGCACCGTCGGTAGCGAAGTTTATTCAGGCCTTCAACTGGACCGCAGCGGATCAGAACTCTGTCTCCTACGACATGGCTGTTAACAAGATGAGTGGATCGGCCGCCGCTGCGAAGTTTGTCAATTCGCATCAGTCGTTGGTTCAGTCTTGGCTTACCGGGGCACCTACGCCCAAGAAGGCCCCGGTTCTGGGAACGTAGTGGTAGTTAGTTAGTTATTGAAGCTTGATTGGAAGGGGTACGCGTGGCGGCTCAGCACGAGTTAGGACGAGACTGGGGAATCTATATCGACGGGCAATGGCAGTCGTCGAGCTCCATAGATAGAATTCAGTCGATCAGCCCATCGAGTGGCAAGGTAATTGCCACCGTTTCACGAGGCAACACGGCCGATATCGACCGCGCCGTCGGAGCGGCTCGTCGGGCGTCAAAGGCCTGGGCGAGCGCGTCCCCCTTCTATCGAGCAGAGGTCATGATTAAAGCATCCCAGCTTATAGCGGACGAGAGGGACACCTTAGCTAGGGCACTGACAGATGACCAGGGCAAGCCCCTCGTAAAGGAGGCTTATGATGAAGTGGACGAGTTGGTGCTCTACTTCTCCATGGCCGCCGAAGACGCCAAGCGACAGAGCGGTACTATGCCACATTCCGTGGACCCGACGAGGCGGGTATTGCAATACCGAGTGCCTCTAGGCGTAGTGGGAGTTATTAGCCCCTGGAATTGGCCATACACGATGGGGGCGGAAGTATTTGCCCCCGCACTAGCCGCAGGAAACTCGGTTATTTGGATTCCAGCGCCTTCGACCGCCGCGTGTTCGGCGCTATTGGTTGAGGTTTTTGTCGAGGCCGGCTTTCCCGAGGGCGTGTTTAACTTCGTGACCGGACTCGGCGCAGAAGTGGGCGACGCCCTATGTGCACATCCGGGAGTGGACGGAATCGGTTTTGTCGGTTCAGTGGCCACCGGAGAGAAGATCGCATACCGCGCAGCTGGCAAGAAACAGATCCTCGAACTTGGCGGGAATGGGCCATTTGTAGTTCTGGAGGACGCAGACCTTGAGAAGGCGGCCAGGGCTGTGATGGACGCGTCGTTTTTGTGTGCTGGCCAGAGCTGCACAGCAGGAGAGCTATTTCTCGTACATAAAGGGGTGAAAGAGGAGTTCTTGGAGATGGTGGTCTCTATGACAAAGGAGTCGATCAACCTGGGTGATCCATTTTCGCCCGAAACCACGATGGGACCCCTGAACAACGAAGCCTGCGCCGATAAGTTCGACGAGCACGTAGGCGATGCGGTCGCAAAAGGTGCTCGGTTGGTCCAGGGTGGCAAGAGGGAGGGCGGATTGCCCACTACCCTCTATGCCCAGGCGACCATTCTCGATTCGGTCAGTCCGGATATGCTTATAGCATCCTCTGAGACCTTTGGTCCGGTAGTTCCGATTTTGGAAATCTCTTCGGACCAAGAGGCGATTTCATTGGTTAATCGATTCGGATTCGGATTGACTTCAGCCGTCTTTACGACTGACCTCGCCAGGGGCTTAGCTTATGCAGAGTCGGTGGAAGCCGGTTGGGTAAATGTGAATGCGTCGACCAATCTCTGGGAGTCTCATCTTCCATTTGGCGGTCGCTCGGGAACCCTAAGCGGACGTGGTCGGGTCGGTGGGACCTCTGTGTTGGAGGCTTTTTCTGAGCCAAAGGTCGTTATTTTACAGCTCTGATGGCTGGGCTGGGTGAGTTTCAATGCCACAGGGAATCTATTTAGCGTCGGGTTATCCCTGCTCGATGGGGTCGAAGCTCAATTGCAGAGGGCCTGAAAATCCCCTTTGCTTCTGGGGCTCGACTTGGCAGCGGGCGCTTGAGAGTTGCCTTTGTAATTTAAGTAATTAAGCCACTAAGCAATTAAGCCACTAAGTAATTAAGCCACTAAGTAATTAAAACACATTGTAGCGTTGGGGGGAGTCAGATGGTAGGAACGCACACGGTATCAGGGTCGACATCGACTGCGCCAAGTTTGAGCGTTCTAGACGCCATTGGCGATACGCCTTTGATCGAGATCGAAGACGGAATCTTTGTCAAACTGGAGTACTTGGAGCCATCGGGTTCGATCAAGGCTCGAATAGCGAAGTACATTATCGAAAGGGCGGAGGCCGAGGGACAGCTAGTCAAAGGGATGACGATCGTAGAGGCGAGCAGCGGTAATACCGGCAACGCCATGAGTATGGTTGCTGCAATCAAAGGCTACAAGATGTTGGTAGTCATGCCCGGAGGGTTGTCATCCGCTCGAGTGGCCATTTCCAGGTCCTTTGGTGCAGAAGTCCTGGAGATCGGGTATTTTCACGTCAACCAGGCACTGGAGAAGGCTCGCGAATTAGGCGGGCAGCCCGGCTTTTTTGCACCATCCCAGTTTGATTCAGACTGGAACGTAGAAGAGAACAGAACTTGGCTTGGTCCTGAGATCCTCCAACAGCTTCCCGAGGGTAGGCTTCCGGACGCCTTTGTAATGGGAGTTGGCACAGGGGGCACTTTGGTCGGTGTAGGGCAGGCCTTCAGGGAAGTCAACAATGATGTAAAGCTGATCGGCGTAGAACCGAACGAGTCGTGCACTATCTTGTGTGGTGAAATCGGTCATCACCAGATCGAGGGCATCTCCGATGGATTCGTGCCGGGGATATTCGCCCGCCATGGTCATATCGTCGATTCCATGGAGCCAGTTGGTAGCGAGGAGTCGATAGCCGAGATGCGATGGCTCGCTAAGGAGCACGGAATGTTCGTCGGGCCATCCTCTGGCGCAAACTTAGTTGTTGCGAGGAAGGTGAGGGCGGGACTTCCCGCGGGTGCGACCGTCGTGACTATCCTCTGTGACGAAGGCGAGAAGTACTTAAATGAACACTACGCCGCAAAGGGTAATGAGTCGTCGGATGGTTAATAATTTTCGGTAGTTTTCTTCGGTAGAAGTTTGCTATTTGTCCTGGTAATGAGGGTCTTTCCTGAGGGAGGGCCCTCATTTTATTATGCAGGTAATGCATATAAAATCGGTAAAAATCCCACCAGCAAGAATCTACGTCAAGAAATGTTAACTAATCTCGAAATCCGTGGCGGATTGAGCTTGAGAAGTTTATAATCAGTTGAAAATGTGGCGTAATTCACATGAAAAGGGGGAGAAGTTGGATTCAAACGATGGAGGCAGTGGTTCCGTCGGGTCCGGAGATAGCAAGCTCAAAGCGGGGGCATTGACCCTATTCGAGTCTGCTGTCATGGGGGTCGCAGGGGTGGCTCCTGCGTATTCGATAGCCGCCACCACGGCGGCCCTATACGGGGCTGTGGCGTTCGGCGGACCGGCGGCATTACTGTACTGCGGTATTGCCATGTTCGGAATAGTATGGGCTTTCAACTATCTCGGCCGAATAGAAGCAAATTCTGGCGCAAGCTACAGCTGGGTTAGAAGGGCGTTGCACCCGGTTCTCGGGTACATAGCCGGCTGGGCATTGGTAGTATCCGCTTTGATATTCATGGTGGCCGGTTCTTTCCCGGCCGGTTCGGTTACTTTGGGACTCTTTTCTAATTCGCTCGCCAACAACGTCACCGCGGTAACAATATTCGGCTCGGTGTTTTTCGCTCTGATGGTCGTGGCGGTAATAGTCGGAGTGACGGTCACCGCAACGGTCCAGGTCATTATGTCGACAATAGAGCTCTTACTCTTGGTTCTCTTCGCCGTCTTGATGCTTGTACACGGGCATGACGCACACACCTTCTCGTGGCATTGGCTCTCGCCAACCGTGTTCGGTGGGTCTAATGGATTCTTTGCCGGTGCACTTTTGGCTGCCTTCTATTACTGGGGCTGGGACGTGACTGCGAACTTGAATGAGGAGACCAAAGGGGCGAAGGTTACTCCTGGAATCGGTGGAATTATCGGTGTTCTTGTGGTCTTTGCGCTATTCGAGGTCTTCACGATCGGAACGAATATGGTTCTGACTTCCAAGCAGATCTCTAATAACTCCGGCGATGTCCTAGATGTCCTGGGTCAGACGGTGTGGCATGGATTTGGCGGACGCTTGATTGTCGTAGCGGTTGTTCTCTCTACCGTCGCCACATTGGAGACTACCATCATCCAGGTGACTAGGACCCTGTTCGCCATGGGAAGGGATGGTACGCTCCCCAAGGTTCTAGGGACCGTTCATCCTAAGTTCAAGACCCCGGCGGTTGCGACGATAGTAGTTGCAGTTATATCCCTCGGACTGTTCATCGGATCTAACTACATCGGAAGTCTGTCGACGATCATGACCGATGCAATTTCGGCAATTGGACTGCAGATCGCAGTGTATTATGCGCTCGCCGGCTTCGCCGTGGTCGTGCTATATCGCAAACAGTTATTCAAGTCCATAGGAAACTTCATCTTTATGGGCCTCTGGCCACTAGTTGGTGCGGTATTCATGGTGGTGATGTTCGTAAAGAGTATTCCAGGTTTGAACGGAACTACTTTAGGAGTCGGACTAGGAGCACTTGCCCTTGGCTTTATCCCGATCGCCATCTACTGGGCAAAGGGCAGGGATTATTTCAAGATGGCGCCTGCTCACGAGCGCTTTGTAAGTGACGAAGAGTTGGCACTTGCGACCTTGGAGGCATAGCTAGGTAGCGATTTTGTCGTCTGGCTCGGTTACCGCCCTAGTGGGGCCGGTACCGGGCCAGATCCGTTTAACCGCCTTTGTAATCAAACACGAAGAGGAGTCAGCTTCGACATGGATTCCTGCCAGGTCGGACGTGATGGATGTGGGACCGTGATTGTACTGTTCCACCAAGTACCGAGCCAGCCATAAAAGAGCTTTGGTTGGAACAGATAGACGTTGGGCCGACTGCTGTTAGGACCGGCTGCTGTTGGGACCGGTTTGAATGTGACATTTTTGGCTCCTTGGGTGGCAAAATAGGAGGGCACCTTTTTGGAGCCCTCCTATTTCAGTGAGTAGTAGCCGACTTGTCGCCGAGGTTAGTTAGTAGAGCCACCTCGCGAAGGCTTGCTGGGCATGGTCACCTTACCCGATTCGCTCTGGCCCATTCCCTTGCCAGTGGCCGGGGGGAATTCAACCTGGCCGGTTTGCCCAGACGCACCGGCAGACGGAGTCTGCGGCGTGCTAGACGAATTACCCATTTCAGAGGACCTGCTGGAGTTGCTCGCCGAAGGCCGTTCTACGCTATTGCAGAGTTCCGTTAAGTTATCGTTTTTTGACTTTGCATAGGCGTTGAGCTCGGCAAATGCCGTCGCAGTCAAAGGAGCCCCGCTAGTCAAACCTTGCGACCCTGACGACCCTGAGGTCGAAGTGGTTGTCGTCGAGGCAAAGGCGTGTGAATAAGCGTTGCAAAGACCATAAAGGCTCTTAGTACTTAATATGCCCTGGTTGATGGTGGTATTCGAGTTTGAGTCGCTCGCCGTCGAGCCCCCATCGGTCACCTTGGTATCCGTTCCGGCCTGGGAGTGTGACGAGTTCTGAGCTGCGGTGTTCGCTAACGATACCGATGGGTTAGTGCCTTTAGTGAATGAGACGGGCAGTACACCGGTCAAGGCGGCGGCGGTACCTCCGGTTAGGGCAATGGCTAGCCCAGCGAGTGCGACCTTGGCGCTTAGGAACTTAGAAATCATAGATCGTTTCCTTTCGGGTATTTCCCCTAGATCTGAAGTAGCCAAAGCGTTGCGGTAGGCGGACATCACGGTATCCTGCATCGCAAGTTCGGTCATAGTTGCCGGAGAATTTGCCACTGATACAAGCTGACTAATCCTCTTAAGGCCTAACGGTAGGGATTCGGCATTCGAATCACCGCTAAGAAGCGCATCTATAACCTCTTCGCTAAAGGGTTCTTCGATCATTTCATTAATGGAAACGCAGCAGTAGTCCCGAACGTTACATTCGGGTTGGATATATTTTCGGCCAGCTTCTTTATCGCCCTATGTTGTATCACCCTTATCGCTCCTTCTGACCTTCCGACGATTTTTGCTACTTCAGCGGCGCTAAAGCCCCCGAGTACTCGTAGGAGAACGACATCGCGCTGTTCGTCTGTTAGAGAGTCAACCAGTTCCGACACCGCTTGATCTGCCTCTGAGCCAGCCCCGGGGGTGAAGGACGGATCATTGGACGCTGAAGCGGACTCCGCTTCCCCAATCTGTTCCAGTTTGGGTCTCACGCTCGCTCGTCTAGCGCTGTCGATTACCCTTCGCCGGGCAGTAGAGAATATCCAAGCCCGAAAGTCCCCGCCGTCGCCTTGGAATTTAGAGAGCGAACCGATGATGCTTAGCCAAGTCTCAGAGGCGATATCCTCCGGGTCGATCACCCTTCGGCCCTTGAGGTATCTCAAAAGTGGGGACGCAAATTGTCGGAAAAGCTCACCCATGGCGGCTTCATCCCCGGCTTTTGCCTTTTCGATGATTGTGACTAGATCTAGCTGGTCGGACAATAAAAAACTCACTTTTGGTGGTTTTTGAAGTTAACTAGATGATATACGAAAGAGAGTTTTTTGACAGAGAAATAGTATTAATGTTCGCATCGCACTAGGTTGCGAGTCTTTTAGGGAGCGCCAAGGAGGTCCCAGTCGTTTGCGCGGTGTCGCATGGCGCTAAACCGATTTCACCACCTTTAGGGCATGTGGTTTACGACATGTGGTCCTGATGATCCTCGACAGGCATCCAGGTTCACAAGGTCAGCGACCGCCAATCCTTTGGAAACCCACCTAACATCATGATCGATTGTTCTGAGTATGGATATCTGCAAAAGAAGGACGGCAAGAGCCGAGCGGTACTTTACTCTTGCCAGGATTGGAAATGCCGACAACCCAGATATGACTCAAAGGAATAAGCAGAAGTGACTGCGATCAAACAGAGAATTTCGGCAGGCGACGCGTGCTCGTTGCGAAGGGGGAACTCGCAGCCGACTAGGCTCAGTGAATCGATGAAGCTCGTACCGACCGAGGCCGCATAGCTGACTAGGACATTCCGTCAATTGAACCAACGGGAGCGCAATCCCCTTCCGTAAGGGAGGGGTCAAGCGACCTAATTCTTTTTCGGTCTACCTGATTTACGGCTAGGGAGTTTCTGGTT
>JABEUO010000001.1 GCA_013044415.1 Acidimicrobiaceae bacterium | reverse complement strand
CAGCTTCCGGGACGTTCCATTGATCAACTGCACGATTCGTTGGACGTGTTCTCTCTTCGTTTGGAACAGCTGAGTCGCTTGGCAGAAGATCTACTGCTCTTGGCCCGTGGCGGGGAGCAGGCCCTAGGTCTCGATCTGTCGCCACAGCCGCTAGAGCCTTTGGTTGCACAGTCACTGCAAGTATTGCGGAGTCGAGCGAAACGAGCGGGTGTCTCGTTGGTCGTTGACGGAGATTCCACCGTAGAATCCACCGTGGACAGCTTTCGTTTTCGACAGGTGATGGAGAACCTGGTCGAAAACGCGATAGTTCATGCAACCGGCAGCCCATTCGTGGAGGTATCACTCGATCACGGAGATCAATTCGCGGTGATCGAGGTCAAAGATCTAGGTCCCGGTTTCCCGCCGGACTTCCTGCCGAGGGCCTTTGACCGTTTCAGTCGAGGAATGGCTTCGCGTCCGCGCAGCGAAGGCGGTGCTGGGCTTGGTCTTCCGATAGTCCGAATGTTGGTGGAATCCCAGGGAGGGACGGTTGAGATCGCAAATCGCCCAGAGAAAGGTGCCGTCGTCACCGTCCGCCTTCCGCTAAGTCCACAAATGGTTCCCCGCAGTTCTACGTTGACGAATACCGAGCCCGAAATAGGAAATGGCAGAGAAATAGAAATAGCCGAAGGGAAGATGTGGTCGCTATGAGAGTCCTTGCACTGGCTAAACAGGTACCTACGCTCGACTCTTTTATCTTGGCGGATGACGGACGGATGCTTAGGGTGGGTATCCCGTTGGAGATGAGTGCTTACTGTAGACGCGCAGTAGCAAAGGCCGTAGAGATAGCTCGTGCCTCAAATGGCCGATCAATGGTGGCGTCGCTTGGTCCTCCTCAGGCGGAGGCGATCCTGCGAGAATCCCTCGCCTGGGGCGCCGATGAGGTGGTACTTTTAAGCGGTCAAGAGTTCGCCGGTTCAGATACCCTGGCAACGGCCCGGGCACTAGCGGCGCTCGTTGAGTTGGAGGGCCCATTCGACCTGATCCTCGTGGGTCGTTCATCTTTGGACGCTGAAACGGGCCAGGTGGGTCCGGAGTTGGCGGAACTTTTGGACCTGCCTTTTGCTTCGGCGGTTCGCCATCTAGAGATAGACCCAGAGATGAGATCAGCCAGGATCCAGTGCGAAAGCGATGACGGGTCACGAATCATGAAGGTCTCCTTGCCTGCGGTCATGGCGGTTGCCGAGCGTCTTTGTGCTCCGGCGAAGGTCTCTTCGGAGCTCTGGCAGGAGATCCCTTCATCGTCGGTCCGCAGGGTCTCAGCCGCCGATCTTGGTCACTTTGGACCCTGGGGAGCCGTAGGTAGCCCAACGAGTCTTGGGGAGTCCAAGTATTTGGAGACGAAGAGAAACGCACTCTGTTTTGATGGCCCGCTTCAAGATCAGGTCGAAGCGGCTATTTATGCGCTGAATCTACGCGGTGTGTTTGATCGATCCACCGTGGTCAGCGATGGGCCGGTCATCTGGAACGAGAAGACCTGGGATTCTGGTCCGACAATTTCGGTCCTTTGTGAACCCGACCGCCCCCAGTTTTCTCAAGAGCTTCTTGGATCCGCCCTCGCTCTATCTGTGGCTATCAAAGGCCGGATAGCCGCAATATCTGCCCAGACGGAGGATCTAGAGGAGATGCGGAGCTGGGGGGCAGACGAAGTGGTGCGGGTAGAGGGTGGCATTGTCGAAGAGGATTTCGCTGCTGCGGTAACAGAGTGGGCGAGGTTTCAAGAGCCAGTGGTCATGCTCGCGCCCGCTAGCTACTGGGGACGGGAAGTAGCTTCACGCATCGCTGCCTCACTTGGAGTTGGGCTGACAGGTGATGCGATCGATCTTGAGATCGACTCCGGTCGCCTCATTGCCTGGAAGTCGGCCTGTGGTGACAGCCGGCACGTGGCGATACTCTCCGATTCCTCCCTGCAGATGGCGACGGTGCGGCCTGGTGTTTGTCGTTCGGCAAAGGTCCGTCCAGGTGCGAAAAAGGCAGTCTATAGAACCGTTGTCGCCAAGAATAAGGGACGTATCCAAATCGAAGCAGCCTGGCGAGACGACGACTGGGAACTCCTGGCGAAGGCGGATGTTGTGGTCGGCTTTGGCGCAGGAGTAAAAGAAGAAGATTACGGGCAGATTCACGAGTTTGCTGCTGTCTTAGGAGCTGAGCTGGCTGGTACCAGAAAGGTCACCGATCTCGGACTGCTTCCTAAGTCGCGACAGATTGGCATCACCGGCAGAAGTATCTCGCCGAGGCTGTATATCGCAGTCGGATTGAGCGGAAAACTCAACCATATGGTGGGCGTTCGAGGTGCCGACACGATTCTAGCAATCAACACAAACAGGGATGCGCCGGTGTTTGGAAGCTGTGATCTCGGCATCGTAGGGGATTGGCGTGATGCGGTGCCCCTTTTAGCAAAGCGGCTCTGTTGACGGAGATTTGGCAGGTTTTCTAATGAATAAAAAAGATTTTTCAGGAGGAGTTTAAATGAACGACTTTAAATTGGCCGGTAAAAGTGTCGAGGATAGCTCCGACTTCCCCTCTCAACAACCGAGCCACAAAGACGTCGAACTGCGACACCGCAATGTTGGTAGTGGGGGCGCACGTGCTGCGGTTTTTGGCATTAGTGATGGACTAGTTACCAATGTTTCTCTGGTCCTCGGGGTGACAGCTGCACATAGCGCCTTAGGAGTTGTTCGCCTCGCCGGCCTCGCCGGACTGATGGGAGGTGCCTTCTCGATGGCCGCGGGTGAGTATGTATCGATGAAGGCCCAGCGAGAGCTGCTGGAGCGGGAGTTAGCGATCGAGAGGAGAGAAATAGAGCTCTATCCTGACGGGGAGCGTAATGAGCTCGTTGCTATGTACGTAGCTCGGGGAATCGACGAGGAGCTTGCCCAGCAGTTGGCCCACAGCGTTATGGCCGATCCGGTGCGAGCTTTGGAGGCTCACGCGAGAGAAGAACTCGGGATCGATCCCGACTCGCTCGGGTCACCCTGGCAGGCCGCGTTTGCGTCCTTTGTTACCTTTGCAGTTGGAGCAATGATCCCGCTGCTTTCCTTTTTCTTTGCTGGCAAGACTGTCGCTGTGCTGATTTCGGTCCTCGCCTCAGCAGTCACCGCTTTAGCGGTGGGGGGAGTTCTGAGCTTTTTCACCGGACGTTCAATGTGGTGGTCGGCTGGTAGGCAGGTTCTGATCTGCGCAGTTGCCGGTGCGGCTACCTTCGCCATCGGAGCGTTAGTAGGCGGCGGCGGAGCGGCTTGATGATCTGGCACACCGCCGCCGGCCTACCTTTGCCAACTTTCCCAAAGTCGCTAGGGCTTCGGTTAATTTGAATCACTCTATTAATTTTTAAAAGCGGTTTTAAACGCCTGCAGGGGTCCTCAGCACGCTGACGGCGAAATCAGACGAACTCTTCCAAGGGCGTATATCCCAAGTAGCAAAGCGGTGCTCTACTGTGAGCCCGGCACGTATCACGTCTGCATCGAATTCGTGGATTGAGTAGCCGCGGTCCAGGGCAAATCCTACTGCGATAGGGGCTCAGAAACAGTTAGCTAATTCTTAAGCAATCCTCGACAATAATATCTATAATATATAGACATGGGTTCACTCGTGTCGATCGGAACCGCTGCT
>JABEUO010000218.1 GCA_013044415.1 Acidimicrobiaceae bacterium | reverse complement strand
CTCACGGAGCAGTATCGCAGGAGGTGAGCCCCGATTAGGAACCTTTGCTACGTACATGTCGACAACTATATCACATAGATCTAACTATGGCAAGTACTAGCTGGCATATAAATAAACTATAAACCACAATACATGACTACACATTTGGCAATTTCAGACATAGATTCGCTGCTCAGAATAATAAAACTCTCTCTATTGGTCGTTCAGGTACCTGAACTACGGCTTAGAGGTAAGACCGGGCAGATGCTATAAAAGATGGGTAGTCGAGTGTGATTTGCGAGTGGGAGACTAGTTCGAAAGTGCAGCGAGCCGAGAGAGGGCACGTCCGTATTTTTTCCTGAATCCACCGCGCATGAACGAAGGTGGATAGAGCTCCTCTAAAGAACAGCCCGAGTAGGCGAAGTCGATTTCCAGTTCGTACATCCTGTCAACCAGGGCCACGAAGCGAAGCGCGGCAGCCTGGTCTCTGAATGGCTTCACTGTACGAATGCCAACCGCTTCGATCCCAGACAGAAGGGATCGATACCTAGTTGGGTGGTACTTCAGTAGTAGCTCAAGTAGCTGATCAAATTCGTCAAGGCTGGAGTTCGGTTTTTCCATTGCCCAGGCGATTAGTTCCTGGTCGCTTCGATTCGGTAGCGTAAAGTCGAAGGTCCTCTTTCGATAGTCTGGTCCGTCGATCCTCACAGTGAGGAAGTGATCCTTCAAACCCTGTATCTCTCGCAAGAAGTCCTCAGCTGCGAACCTGCCCTCGCCGAGGCGCTCTGGGAGGGTGTTTGAGGTCGCAGCGAGTCTTACTCCTTCCGAGACGAGCTTGTTGCATAGGTTCGAAACCAACACCGTATCCCCCGGATCGTCGAGTTCGAATTCGTCTATACAGAGGAGGTTGAGCTTCGAAAGGAGCTTGAATGAGGGGTCGAAGCCCAGCGCACCGACGAAGTAGGTCAGGTCACTGAAGCTCGTATACGCCTTGGACCCCGAAGCTTCGGCGAAGATGGAGACCAGGAGGTGGGTCTTGCCGACGCCAAAGCCACCGTCTAGATATATCCCCGAAGGTAGGTGGTCCGTCTCTACCTGGCGTATTCTCGGCAACCTAAAGCGGCCGGTCTCCTTTTCGGCGGTCGAGTTTAGGTGGGAGAAGTTCTGCGCTGTCTCCTTGGCCACCTGCTGACTTGGAAATTCCCTCGACGGCACATAGCTCGAGAAGCTAGCCTTGGAGAATCTCGGTGGAGGTACCATTTGGCTAAGCAACAGCTCTGGTTCGAAACTAGGATTGCGACTAAAGAGGGATATTGGGTGCATCGTTGAGAGATACAGGTTACCCCGCGAAGGCGGGAAAAGGTGCCTTTGGATCGGAATCGACCGACTTTTTCGAGTTTGAGTCACTCCTTGGTGTCTACCCATTTTTAGCTAGCGGGACCCTCAGGGGTAACTTCATCGTCTCAGACGATGGCTGCGTATCGGTTGCCGGTTCCTCTAGGGGGATTTCCAACCCCGAGGACTTGAAGCTTCTGATCCACCTGCGACAGGTATCGACTGGTTTGATCGTCGGCAGGAAGACCGCCGTTGCAGAGTCGTATCGACCGCCAAAGGCGAGGCCGGAGTACAGCCAATCAAGAATGGAGTTAGGCCTCCCCCTCCGGCCCCTGCTCGTCGTCGTTACCAGCAGTCCTCAGTTCGCACATTCCTTCCGTCCTGAACATCAAGACGTGACCTCACCGATACTTTTCGGACTACTCGGCGGAGCCGGGTCGATGGTAAAGAGTCCCGATCCCGGTCGAGTGATACTTCCCCTTCCACCGGCAGATGAGGGGGTCAGTCTGTTGCTCGAGACGCTATTTGAGCGCTACCCCGGCCCATGGCTTAGCGAGGGTGGACTGACTCTGTTGAAGTCTTTCTCGGGCCTAGGGCTACTAGACGAACTCTGTCTCACTGTCTCACATCGCAGTGTCGGTGATGATTGTGATCAGCGGGTGGAAATCCTGTCGGAACTGGGCATTGGGTCCGACGTCCTAAGCGATGTAGATACCGAGGAGGCCAGGTACCTACGTTACGAGGCCACAAATAGATGAATATGTTTTTCATGAAAGATGTTAACTTCCTTTGCAAATGCAACGCTCACTTTGGAGGCGCCGGTGATAGTCAACTTCATGCGAAAGAGGCCGCAACTTGATTGGGACGAGGTGAGGCAGATAGTGGCGGGACTAGCGAATGAGTTGAACTTGCCACTGGTCAAGGTGCCGGGCAACCCCGCTGATAGCTTGCAATGGATAGATGGAATTGGAGTAGCTACTTTTTCGGAAAGGTTCTTATTGGAAACCGGCTGGCAAGTTGACAGCTCGGGCTCGTTTTTACCCAGACCAATCACAAAGGCGCACTCCGGTTCGAAGGTTCTTCGGGTTGTCCGAGGGTTTTCAAAGCTCTCGCTTGCGACAGCTACCTCCCGTTTTTATGGCTCTAAGTCGAGACCTTATGACACGACGGAGCGGTCGGTGAAGTTGATGGCGGAGATACTCGACTCTGACGATCTCCTGTCGGAGAGGTTCGGGATCGCCTCGGCAATCGGGTTGGCACTGGTTGAGGATGACCCGGAGAAGGAGTTGTCTTCCTTGGATCCAGGAGTCCTTGCAAAGTGGCTTGAGGGATTGAATTTGAGACTGGAAGAAATTGGCTACGAGACACTCTGGGTTCGGGCCTATAAGGATTTCGGCTAGCGATCGGCCGTCAGCCTCCGACCCATACGGAAAGGGCCTCATACTCCGCAGTTTGGTCAGAGTAACCTGGCAACGCTTCCATCAAGCCGCAACGACCAATAGGTCCGGCACAGATGATTCGGCAGGGGTGGATGAGGTTGCCAGTTTTGCTTTGCTAGCTCAATACAATTTAAGGGGCCCGGTTCTGGGTGCTTCTAATGGCTCTGGCCTTACCGCACCTTGCAACAATGGGATATGGTGTCTATGCCCCTTGCTATAGCCCTGGGGTGTAGATCCCTAACGGGGACCCCGCACAACTTTGTGATCTTAGCGTCCAAGTGCGTCGTCATGATGTCCGCAAGTCCGAAGAATTTATGTGTCTGGCTCACGGAAAAGAAAAGTAAGGCGTAAATCGCGGCTAGCACTAGCCTCCCAAATTTCTTCACGACCCCGCATCTTTTTGACGCGCAGACTGGGGTAGTGTAAATCGCTTCCCATTCTGATCAATGCCCGCTTTATCGCCT
>JABEUO010000040.1 GCA_013044415.1 Acidimicrobiaceae bacterium | reverse complement strand
TGACGATTCAGGCTATCTCTATATTTCGGGTCGATTGAAAGACCTAATTATTACCGGTGGCTTCAATGTCTATCCACGTGAGGTCGAAGACGTATTGTCGAGGCATTCTGGCGTACGTGACGTGGCGGTAGTAGGGTTTCCATCAGATCATTGGGGGGAAGAGGTGGTCGCATTTGTGGTCGCCGATGGCGTTTCTGAAAAAGAGCTATCTGAGGTATGCGCAAAGGATCTCGTTGGGTACAAGCGGCCCAAGCGAATTCTGTTTTTGGACTCAATACCAAAGAACTCAATGGGCAAAACTCTATATAGGGATCTAAAGGCGGAGCTTTCCTGACCGCAACCCCGTCAGCTACCCTTAAATATTGGTGCCCTTTTCTCCTTGAACGCAGCGGTACCCTCTCTGTAATCCTCCGAGGAATAGCATTTTTCTACCAGCTCCATAAAAGCCGGTTCTTCAGTGGTGCCGTCAGATGCTCTGATCGAGGCTATCCCGATCTTGGTCGCCCTGATAGATAAGGGGGCGTTGACTGCGATGTCGTTAGCGAGACTTATTAGTTCACTTTCAAAGGAATCGGCTTCTATCACCCTTGCGAGTAAGCCGAATTCAAGTGCATCCGCTGCGGTTATTCTTCTTGCCGTGTACAAAAGGTACTTAGCCGCCTGCTCTCCAACGGCGCTGACTAAGTTGCTCAGGGCATATCCAGGGTAAGCGATTCCCAGCCTTGCCGGTGGTAGGGCAAATCTTGCAGTTGAGTCCGCTATTCGAATGTCGCAGGAAAGTGCAAGGTTAAGTCCCCCGCCCAGGCAATAACCTCGTATTGCAGCTACTGTTGGTTTGGGTGACTTGGAAAGCTGTACCGTTGTCAGCCTAGTTAGTTCGTCAAATTGAGCTGAATTTGCCTCCGTTCTAACTTCAGAGAATTGTGTGATATCTGCGCCAGAGCAGAAGGCTTCGCCGCCCTCTCCTTGGATCACTATTACCTTGGCTGCATTATTTGCGGACAGCTGCTCGATCGTGTCGAGCAGCTGAGTCCACATTTCAAAGCTCATTGCGTTTTTTTTGGCCGGATTGTCGATAAATACATTGGCAATTCCAGCCGGCAAGATTTGGTGGTGGATCCGGCCAGTGGTCATGGGGCCGAACTTACTACGGCGATACCAGCTGGCGGAAGGTCTAAGTCGTCTGACGTTTCTTGCTCCCTAATTGCGTGCTCTTGAAAAAGGCTAGACGGCCACCAGTTGTATTTACCGATGAGTACCACCGCTGAGGGTACCAGTAGTGTTCTGACTAGGAACGTGTCCATCAAGATGCCGAGGGCTAGGCCGAGGCCAATTTCTTGGACTTGGGCGCTGCCTCCTGAACCAGCTGTGCCCAAGACGAAGAAGGTGGCCGCCAGTACGATCCCGGCGGAGGTCACTACCGTGCCAGTAGCGCCGATCGCCGTCCTGACCGCTTCCTTCAGGCCATGATGGTGCGCCTCTTCACGGATTCTGGTCATCACGAGAATGTTGTAGTCCTCGCCCAGGGCTAAGAGGAACAGGAAGAGTAGAAAAGGTAGTACAAAGGTTAGGCCGTGGTCGTGTTTGATCTTGATAAAAACCAAAACGTCGAGACCTAGAGCCGCTAAATAGGAGAGTACGACGCTCACTACTAGATAAAACGGCGCTACGGCGCTCCGAAGTACAATCGCCAGCAATAGGCCAATAATGACTACCACAATTGGGACTATCTTGAAAAGGTCACTGTTTGAGGCGCTCGAAATATCGTATGCCGCCGGGGCCTCGCCGGCCACACCACTTTTAATCGCCCCAAATTGCTGACCTGCCGTGGTGGCGACCGCTCTGATGTGAGGGATGGCGTCGATGGCGGTGTTGCTGGCTGGATCTCCAGCACTCAGGAGGGTGTTGAACAAGACCGTGGTTCCGGCTGGCGTTATGAATTGCGAAAGCGATCGATAACTCTGGTAGAGCGAATTTGGAATATTAGAGTTTGGCGAGGGCGTCACTGGCAGAAGGTGAGGATTGCCAAGACTGGTATACAAAGAGCTGATTTCACTTACGCTAAGTGGCAGGCCGAGCGGATTTAACGGACCAACAAAATGGGTAAAGGCTTTGTTGGTGGATAGTTTCTTTTGAAGTCCAGCTAACTGGGCTAGTTCTTTCTGATTAGTCCATACCGACGATGGTAGCTGGTATATCAAGGTCGTTGGGTTGAAGTTCGAACTTGGGAAGTGCGCCGAAAGGGCATTATTCCCGTAGGTCGAATCGGCGGTTTTTGAACCTGTTGACGTGGATGCAAAGCCTGAAGGTGAATTACCAAACGAGGCCACGGCTAGGCTTCCAAAGACAACTAATCCTATAGCCAGGGTGAGAACTGGCCTAGCGATAATTTTTCCGGCGATACGTCCCCATAGTCCGTCCCTGTTCGCTACCACTCGGGTACGAGAGGGCCAGAAAGCAGCCCTTCCAAATACCGCCAGAAGGGCTGGTAAAAGGGTGAGGCCAGCAAGAAGCATCATGGTGATGGCGATTGCCAGCGGATAACCCAATCCAGAGTAGAAACCGAATGAGGCTGTGGTAAGTGAAAGTAGCGCAGCGATAACCGTCAAACCTGAAAATGTGATCGACTCGCCGACCTTCGCAAGTGCCGTCGCTACGGCTTCTTTTGAGTTGAGACCTTTTCGCAGCTCTTCCCGGACTCTAAAAACGAGGAACAATCCGTAGTCGGTTCCAGCGCCAAGCACGAGGATTATTAGAAGGATTTGGGCGACAAAGGAGACTTGAAATCCGATCAGCTTTGATGCCCAGGCGACGATCGGCCCAGCGGCAATCGACACGATTAATGCAGGTATAAGGGTCAAAAACGGTGCAAGAATCGACCTGAAAACAGCGAAAAGGATTAGCAGGATCACTAGAACCGAAAATAGTTGTGAATTAGAAGCGGTTGAGTTGTTCGAGCTGTTCTGGTCGACCGCCGTGGCGAGTTGGCCAGCTAAGTGTACTTGCAATCCAGGAGCAAAGGTTGATGAAGATATCTTTGCCCTCAGGTCCTTTACCAAAGTGGTTACTTTGGTCTGATCGAATTGTGACGTGGTTGAAAGGACTTCGCTCTGGGCAGCTTCGCCGTCTTTAGAAATCGAGAGTATCTGAGCCTTGATCACGCTAGGGACACTGAGAAATGATTGGTCCAACTTTTCGATTGCGATCTGGTCCTGTGGGGTCAGGGGAGCACCGTTTCTATATGCGACCATAACAATCAAGGAGTCATTTACGTTTTGAAATTTGTTAGCCAGATTGGCCGCTTGAATCGATGGGGCGTTTTTAGGGAGAAATGTTGAGTTGTTTGTCTTGACGATGCTCGACAGTGGAGTGCCAAAGGCAACGAGAAGGTAGACAGCTAACAACCAAGCGGCTATGACGAGATATCGGAATTTTACGGAGAACTTCCCGATCGATGAAAAAACCTTGGTCAATTTCAATCCTTCACTAAAGAGCGTTTTGCGGTCGTCCCGCCTAAATAAGTCCGTTGAACCAGATAGGTTCTGGTCGCATATCTTCAAAAGGGGTAGTAGGAAGCGATTAGTCGGAAATTAGTTACAACAGCTACCCAGTGATTTCGCTGCCTGGTTCGTCTTTGAATTCTGGCTGTTGCCTTACCTTTTGCTCAAGCTCCACTAAAAGTTCAACTAGCTGGTTAGCCTTTTCTTCTCCCATCTCGCCTAGCGCCCTTCGCATCGGGACAACCTTTTCGGCATTAATTTCACTCGCCATTTTCAAATAAGGTTCTGCGATCGAGACGATGGTGCGTCGATGATCCTCTGGGTCCTCTTTCCTTTCCACTATGCCAACGTTTGCTAGCTGTGTCACCGACAGGGAGGCCGCAGTTAAGTTGACCCCTAGGCGGTTGGCAATGTCCGAAACGGACATCTCCTTGGTGTTGGCGAGGTGTATTAGTATCTCAATGTGTCTTGGAGCTATGCGCTCCCCACTTGGTAACTCCGGTCCTCCGCCTGGAGTTGGTCGGAGCCTCCTTACCAAGTTGTGGAGTAGGAGAATTAGCGAGTTAGTTCTGTCAAATTGGACCTCTGGAGCAGCCCCGCTAGTGATAGTTACGCACCTCCCTCGATTACTATTTTAGAAGAGTAAATGTTAATGGTGGATAACTAATATGGGACTTACGATATTCCGTTAGTTCGGTCATTTTTTTAAATTCGCCCTAAATTCACTTGGTACCCCACCACAAGGTGCTGAAGCGAAATTGGGGCTCAGAAACAGTTAGCTAATTCTTAAGCAATCCTC